>DFYV01000166.1:0-10089 GCA_002383425.1 Bacteroidales bacterium UBA4073
TTCGTAATTTGAAATTCAAAAGATACCAACCATCAACCGTCAACCATCAACTACTCATCGCTTTGCTCATTTTGCCTACTATTCAGTAATTCACTTTCGGCTTCCTCAATACCAAGCATGGCAGCCTGCTGTTCTGCTTCCTTTTTCGTTTGACCTACGCCTCTGCCAATCTCCTTATCATCCCATAACAGCACTGCCTCAAACTGAGGTTTCTGCTTATCGTTTCTATACTCATGAGTATTAAAAATTACCTTTACATGTAACTTTTGGGCTATTTCCAGGAGCCTGCTCTTATAGTCATGTTCAACGCTTTGCAGCTCGTCAAGGTTAATATACCGACGTAAAAAGTTATTGACCACCACATCGCTGGTAAACTTGAACCCCTTATCGATAAACATTGCCCCTACGATAGCTTCAAGGGCGTTACCGTAAATATACTTTTGGTGAATCAGGGCACCATTGCTAACTTTAACCAGTTCAGGGATTCCAATGCTAATTGCGAGCTGGTTCATGTTGCTACGGCTAACTATTTTGGCTCGCATTTTAGTCAGAAAGCCTTCATCGCTACTGGGGAACTCGGCAAATAGATAATCGGCAACAATGGCATCGAGTATGGCGTCGCCAAGATATTCAAGCCTTTCATTATCAACCCTTTGGCCTGGTGATGATATGAATGAGGTTGACCTATGAACCAGAGCCAGCTTGTAAATATCAAGATCATCGGGAGTAACCCCCAAAATACTTTTAAGATTTTGATAAAATTTTTTATCGGCTGCAGGAAAACGCAACCAACGGAAAGGCTTACTTAAAAATTTTAACACTTTGTAACCCTAGAGCTTTTTAAGAATGATTGAAGCATTATGACCACCAAAACCAAAGGTGTTACTTAACGCAGCCCGTACAGTTCTTTTTTGAGCCACATTTGGCGTAAGGTTAAGTCTGCTGTCAATTTCAGGATCAAGTTTTTTCAAGTTAATGGTAGGAGGAATCACCCCTTTGTAAACAGCCATAATTGAAGCAATAGCCTCAATGGCCCCTGCAGCACCTAATAGGTGACCGGTCATTGATTTTGTGGAGCTGATGTTCATCGAGTAGGCATGATCACCAAAAACCTGCACAATGGCTTTGGCTTCAGCAATATCGCCAAGAGGCGTTGCTGTACCATGAACATTAATGTAGTCGATATCCTCTGGTTTCATGTTAGCATCACGTAAAGTGTTTTCCATAACCTTACGAGCGCCAAGTCCTTCAGGGTGAGGTGCTGTCAGGTGGTATGCATCGGCCGACATGCCACCTCCTGCCACCTCACAGTAAATCTTTGCCCCACGGGCTTTTGCGTGTTCATACTCCTCAAGGATAAGGCAACCAGCCCCTTCGCCCATCACAAAGCCATCGCGGGTAGCATCAAACGGACGGGAGGCAGTTTTGTACTCATCATTATTGGTTGATATGGCTTGGAGAGCATTAAAACCACCCATTCCAATTTCATTAACCGAGGCTTCGGAGCCTCCGGAAATTATAATATTGGCTTTGCCAGTACGAATTATATCAAGTGCACTGATAATGCTGTTAGTTGACGAGGCACAAGCCGAAACGGTTGAAAAGTTAGGACCACGGAAATCAAACTTCATGGAGATGTGCCCAGCCGCAATGTCAGCAATCATTCGGGGAATAAAAAAGGGGCTAAATCGGGGAGTTCCATCGCCACCGAAATAGCCTCTTAGTTCCTCGGTAAGGGTCTGCAGTCCACCAATGCCTGATGCCCATATTACTCCGGCCATGTCGTGATCAATTGCATCAAGGTTAATACCCGAATCCTTCATGGCTTCATCAGCTGCCACCAGCGCAAATTGTGAGTAAGGATCAAGCTTTTTTACCTCTTTGCGGTCGAAGTACCTGTTTGGGTCAAAATTCTTTACCATACAGGCAAATTTGGTTTTGAATTTCGACGTGTCGAAACTTGTGATAAACTCACAACCACTAACTCCGTTTTCCAGGTTAGTCCAGTATTCCTGAACGTTATTCCCCAAGGGGTTAATGGTTCCAATACCTGTTATAACAACACGTTTCATCTCCATAACTACAGAGTTTTAGTTAAAAAACCAAGATTTGCCTTACCGGTTAAAAAGTTCAATTACTTGCTGTGCTCTTCAATGTACTTGATAGCATCACCAACGGTGCCGATCTTTTCTGCTTCTTCATCGGGAATGGAAAGGTTGAATTCCTTTTCGAATTCCATAATCAGCTCAACGGTGTCAAGTGAATCGGCACCCAGATCGTTGGTAAAGCTAGCTTCGGGAGTTACTTCGTTCTCATCAACTCCAAGCTTGTCAACAATGATCGACTTAACTCTAGTTGCAATGTCAGACATAGTTTTAAAATTTAGTTAGTAAATCGTGTTTTCAAATCACTAAGAATATCATTTTTCATCTGAAAATAAATCAGATGGTAGAAACGTGGCAAAAGTAATTTTTTTGTTTATATTTTTGACCCTCGTTAACAATTTTTTTTTGACAGTCGTTTAAATTTAATTTATATCTGTCTGTTTATGTGTAATTTAGCAATTTTTGCTTCGGGTTCAGGTTCTAATGCTGAGAATATAGCTACCTACTTTAGTGCTAACCCCAATGTGTGCATAGCCCTTATAGCAACAGAAAATAGTAACGCCTACGTTCTTGAAAGGGCTAAGCGTTTGGCCATACCCACACACCTTTTCACCATGGATGAGCTAAAAAGCGGAGAGGTTCTGAGTAAGCTTACTGGGCAAAACATCAATTTTGTTGTACTGGCAGGTTTCCTGAAAATGATTCCTTCGGAAATGGTTCGGCATTTCAATAAACGAATTGTAAATATTCATCCAGCACTTCTCCCTAAATATGGGGGAAAGGGCATGTATGGCATGCGGGTTCATAGCGCAGTAATTGAAGCAGGGGAAAAAGAATCGGGCATAACCATTCACTACGTGAATGAGCATTACGATGAGGGTGATATAATTTTCCAGGCACGATGCTCGGTTCTATCACACGATACCCCAGAATCGCTTGCTCAAAAGGTGCATCAGCTCGAATGGAAGTACTACCCAATAATTATTGAACAACTTTTACACGATAAGTGCCATTAGTCTTCGACAATTCGTTTGCCAAAGTTCAGATGAACACCCAATGAAAAGGTAACGGGAGCGCTATCCCAATACCTTTTATCGTAATCCCTGAGTGGAACTGAAAAACCAATGTTACCCACAAACCTCAACCGTTTGTAGCCCAGTTTCCCTACTATGCCAGGTTCGTAAAACCAGTTTTTCTGCGGGCCTATATCAACCAACGAAAGTCGACTTATTACGCTTAGGTCGAGCCAATCGTTACAAAACCCCAAGGCTGGTTGAATGAACCACCTGTTGAATCTTACATCCTGATCGCCATTCCAGATAATATCCCGGAAATTAGTAGGAGCCATTCCAACACCTCCGCCGGCATAAATCTCAAATATGCCCATATCGCTGAAACGTTCTGTATAGCCTACTGCTCCCTCAAGTAATTTATGCTTTTCAATCAATTCAATATCTCCATCATCATCCTCTTGTTTGCTCTGCAGGTATTGACCGTTTAAAATTATTCCAATGTTATCGGTAATGGCTACTGCCGCTTGACCCTCAAAGCCAGTTGAACCAACCCATGCATTCACCTGAGCATCGCCCTTGTTGCGCAGCAAAGGGCTGTTGAAGGTGTTGGGTATATACGCTATATTGCATGCTTGCAATAGCAAAACGAGAAGAAGCATGCAGAGTAAAGCCTTATTCCTTTTCATTGTAAACATGCCTACAAATTTTAAAAGGCAAGTTAAGGTAATGTTATCTAAATGTCAAGAAGGTATTCCCATTGTAAAAAACTATTTTTCAACCGAAATTAATTTATTAAGTTAAACAGTATCAGCACTTTATTTTCATTCGTTTTTGTGTTTTTACAATATCATGGGTGTTTCAGTTTACTCCCAGAAATGTTTTAGAGCCATTTATAATGAAAGCAAAGTTTGACGGGCACTTCAAATTAACACATTAATTTTTAGCTAAATCCCTTTAATTTTTTTTGCGAATAGCATTGATTTTTTCATTTCTTTACTTATATTCGCAAGTGATAAGCCTTTATGGTTCAGAGCAAAACAAAATTAAAACGTCATGCCTTACCGCCGATTACCTAACACCGATAGTGCTCGCCTCCGGGCGCTCAAGGCAGCTTGCAATATGGGTAAAAAAACTCCCCCGCAGGGGTTAGCCTATTCGCAGGCTACATTTTCAAAGGTGGAGCTATTCATAAACTCGTTTGAAAAGGCCATTGCGCATTACAAAGCGGCCTACGATACACAGGTTGAACGAAGCAAGGACTACCAGCAAATGCTAAAAAAAGCAAAACTCTACCTTTCGCACTTTATCCAGGTGGTTAACATGGCCATAGCGCGTGGTGAACTTCAACCAACAGTTCGAGAGTTTTACGGCATGGATATTGATGAATCGAAGTTACCAACCCTTAACACCGAAAAAGAACTTATTGAGTGGGGGAAAAAAATTATTGATGGCGAAATGGCTCGTATGCGCAAGGGGATGACACCAATTACAAACCCCACAATTGCTGTGGTTAAAGTTCGATACGACCAGTTCCTCGAAGCCTATAACTACCAAAAAGTGCTGCAGCACAATACCCAACGAATGCTGAACGAGCTGAACGTACTCAGGGAAAAAGCTGACGAGATAATCCTTGATATATGGAACGAGGTAGAAGAGCATTACAAGGACCTGCCCGATGAAGAGCGAAGGGTAAAAGCAGGTGCCTACGGACTGGTTTACGTTTACCGTAAAAACGAAATCAAGGGATTACCGCTAATCGAAAGCACCATTCCCCGATTGTTCTGATTTTCTGCTCCTTCCGATTTCCCTTTCTATGCTAACTATTAGCAGGATAGATACTATTAAGCTTACTATTCCAAAAAGCCAAATATCGCTTAGACCCCCGAAATTCTCAATTCTGTCATCAACTGCGCCTAATCCCATAAGCATGTACCCCGTGGCTGCCATTGCATTGTTAAAGAAATGCGCTGCAATGGGTACCCAAATACTTCCAGTAACTTCAAGTAGATACCCAAAGGCAACCCCCAGGGCAAAACGGGGTATAAACCCCTGAAACTGCAAGTGAATAGCGCTAAATAATGCTGCTGCAATTACAATTCCTGTCCAACGCGATCGCGTTTGCTCAACAATCCGGCGCTGAAGAATTCCACGAAAAATAAACTCCTCCCCGAAAGCTGGTAAAACAGCTACCATTACAATGTTAAAAAGGTATGTCCCAAAGTTTTTAGTTACTAAAAAAGTTTTAGTTAGGCCCTCGGCATTTCTTTCCATTTCGAGCATCCAGTCGCTCAGGGGGATTAGCTGATTTACCGATGCCAGTAAGTTTACAGCAGGAAGCGAAACAACTACTACAAGAATTGTCAATAAAACTATGTTGATATTAACCTTTTTAAAACCCAAATAGTTCCATGGCTTTTTTGAAAATAGAAAGGCTGAAAGTAATGCAGGAAATATGAAAATTCCGATAGTTTGAAGTACTTGTATCAACTTTAGGGCATTAATGGCATCGACAGTAAGGTTAACTCCCTGAACTACTTGCATACCCGATACCCCAAATATCATCCCGGATAGCTTAATTCCCATCCAGGAGAAGATTAAGGAGCTAATAAGGATAATTACCCCAAAAATAATCATCTTTATAATTCCCGAGGCGGATTCAAAAAAACCAGGTTTCATAGCATAATGGTTTCCACAAAAGTAATTCATATCAACTTACATAAACCGCTTTAAACGTTTTCTTTTAATATTTTTGCTGCGCAAAACCGATGGCATGAAAATAGGGAGTGTTGATTTAGGCGAAAAGCCCGTACTACTGGCACCCATGGAGGATGTTACCGATCCATCGTTCCGGTATATGTGCAAGCACTTTGGGGCCGATATGATGTACACGGAATTTATAAATGCCGATGGGCTTATCCGCGATGCCGGAACCAGCGTTTCCAAGCTGAACATATTCGATTACGAACGCCCCATTGGCATTCAACTTTACGGCCATATCATTGAAAGTATGGTTGAGGCTGCCCGAATAGCCACCGAAGCTTACCCCGATGTTATAGATATAAACTTCGGCTGTCCGGTTAAAAAAATTGCAAACCGAGGCGCCGGTTCAGGAATGATGCGCGATGTCCCCAAAATGGTTGAGATGACCCGCCTCATAGTTGAGGCTACACACTTGCCGGTTACCGTTAAAACCCGTTTAGGATGGGACGAACAAAATAAGAATATTGTAGAAATTGCGGAAAGGCTTCAGGATGTCGGTATTAAAGCCATAACTATTCATGGCCGCACCCGTGCTCAGCTTTACACCGGCAAAGCCGATTGGACTCTAATAGGCGAGGTCAGGAATAACCCGCGTATGCACATACCCGTTATTGGTAATGGTGACATCGACGGGCCTGTAAAGGCCAGGGAGATGTTCGACCGCTATGGTGTTGACGGGATAATGATTGGACGTGCCACCTTTGGCCGCCCATGGATTTTTGCCGAGGTAAAACATTACCTTAAAACCGGAGAACTGATGAAACCCCTTAGCACCCGCGATAAGGTAAACATTGCCCGCATGCACTTTGAGCGCTCAATACAGGTAAAGGGCCCAAAAACTGGCATGCTCGAAATGCGTAGGCACTTCTCTTCGTACTTCAAGGGACTTCCCAATTTTAAGGAGATTAAGCTTAAACTTTTAACTACTCTCGACCCCAACGAAGTTGACACACTTCTTAACCTGATTGTTGAACGCTATGGCGACTATGTGGTTGATGAATCAATAAATCCATCGCCGTGGGCCAATAGTCACGATTAATGAGCCTCCAGCCAGTTGCTACCTGTTCCTATTTCCACCTCAAGTGGCACTCTTAGCTTTGCTGCACCTTCCATGCATCCCCTAACAATGGCTTCAACCTCATGGAGTTCGGGGCGAAAAACATCAAACACCAGCTCATCGTGCACCTGGATTATCATCTTCGATTTCAAGTTTCGACTTTTTAATTCCTGATGAATTTGAATCATCGCCATTTTTATGATATCGGCTGCCGAACCCTGAATGGGTGCATTTATGGCATTTCGCTCAGCAAGTCCACGAACCACCTGGTTATTTGAATTTATATCGGGCAGATATCGTTTACGGCCAAAAATGGTTTCAACCCAGCCCCTTTCCCTGGCCTGCGAAACACATTTTTCCATGTACTCCTTCACACCCTTATAGGTACTAAAGTAACCATCAATGAGCTCTTTTGCCTCGGTTCGCGATATTCCTAACCTTTGCGATAAGCCAAAAGCCGATATGCCATATATCATTCCAAAGTTAGCCGTTTTAGCCTTACGGCGGTGCTCACGGGTAACTTCGGCAAGTGGTACCTTGAATATTTTAGCAGCCGTTGCAGCATGTATATCCTGGCCATTCTCAAACGCTTCGAGCATAGCTGCATCGCCACTCATATGCGCCATCAGGCGTAACTCTATCTGTGAGTAATCGGCCGATAGCATAATGTAATCGTCCGACGTAGGTATGAAAGCCTTTCGAATTTCTCTTCCATTCTCATCGCGGATGGGGATGTTCTGCAGGTTAGGATTGTTTGAGCTCAACCTTCCGGTTGAAGCCACTGCTTGGTTAAACGACGTGTGTATCTTCCCGGTTTTTGGATTTATAAGGGTAGGTAGAGTTTCGATGTAGGTTGAAAGCAACTTTTTTATTCCCCTGAATTCCAATATTTTTTGCACTATGGGATGAGCATTGACGTATTTTTGTAACTCCTCCTCGTTGGTGGAATACTGCTTGGTTTTGGTTAACTTGGCATCGGATGATATCTTTAATTTCTCAAATAAAACCTCACCCAGCTGCTTTGGTGAGGAAATGTTTAAATCAGGAATTCCTGCCATTTGCCTTATCTCGCTTTCAAGCTCAACCAGCTGAGTGGAAAGTATTTTACCATAATCCTTAAGACTCTTAGTATCGAGTGCCACCCCGTTACGTTCCATGTAAGTAAGCACTTCGATTAGCGGGGCTTCCAGGTTAAGGTATAGGCTTGTTAAACCCTGCTCGTCGAGCTTGGGGAACAACACATGTTTAAGCTGTAAGGCTAAATCGGCATCCTCACACGCATAACGCGTTATAAGGGTTTCATCAACATTACGCATGCTGCCCTGCTTGCTTCCCTTTTTGCCAATAAGCTCTTCAATGCTTATCGGTTTATAGTTTAGGTAGATTTCCGACAGGTAGTCGAGATTATGCCTCGAATCGGGATTTAACAGGTAGTGTGCAATCATGGTATCATAAAAATTTCCTTTAATGTCGATGTTGTAGTTTAGTAGCACCTGCATATCAAACTTGATATTTTGCCCCACCTTGGCAATGTTCTGATTCCGAAAAACGTTGGCAAACTCATTAACCACAGCTTTTGCTTCGTGCCAGTTTGATGGAACAGGCACCCACCATGCCCTAAGCGGCATTGTAGCAAACGATAAGCCAACCAGCTCCGCCGATATGGGGTCAAGCCCTGTTGTTTCGGTATCAAAGGCAAATTCACTGCATTTCTCAAGTTCCTGTATCAGGAGTTTACGGTCATCAGCAGTGCTCGCCGAACGATAATCAACCTCAAAATCGTTAATGGTTTTAAGGTTAACTACTGGTTTTTGGGGTTCAGGAATGGGCTCATGGAACAACGTGCCTTGAACGTACTGGGATTTCTCTTTGGCAGGTTCAGTGGTAAACTCCCTGAGTAACGACCGAAACTCTAACTCCTCAAGTATGGGTATTAGCTCATCAGTTTTTGGTGGTTTTACGACAAGATCCTTTTCGATATCTATATTCAGGTCAATATCGGTAATAATTTTTACCAGCTTGCGGTTAATTGGTATCAGAGTACGTGCAGCTTCAAGGTTTTCCCTTTGTGCAGGGCTTAACTTATCGGCATTTTGTAGCAAATTATCTATACTGCCAAACTGGGAAATCAGCTTTGCTGCTGTTTTTTCACCAACCTTATTCACCCCTTTAATATTGTCGGACACGTCGCCCCAAAGGGCAAGAATATCGATAAATTGTTTGGGGTTCTGAATATCGTAGTCCTTACAGAATTGCTGAGCGGTAATAATCTCCATTTCATTCCCGCTACGACCAGGTTTAGCAATAATAACATTTTCGCTTAAAAGTTGCCCGTAATCCTTATCGGGAGTCATCATTATCACCTCAAACTCTTTGGGATTTGCCTTTGTAGCAAGGGTGCCAATCACATCGTCAGCTTCAAAACCTTCCTTTTCAATAATGGCAATGTTAAGCGCTTTAAGAAGATTTTTTATGATTGGCACTGATGCCCTTATGTCCTCGGGGGTTTGATCGCGTTGCGCTTTATAGTCAGGGTAGATATCGTTCCTGAATGTTTTTCCCGACACATCAAACGCAACCGCTACGTGAGTTGGATTAAACCTTTTTATGGCATCGAGTGTTGCCCGGGTAAAACCATAAATTGCCGAAGTGTTTAACCCTTTACTGTTGCGCATAGGGCGGTTTATAAAGGCATAGTAAGCCCTATAAATAAGTGCATAAGCGTCGAGTAGCAGCAGGCGTTTTTTCATGGTTACGGTTATGTTTACTGGTTATCGGATGCATACCATTCGGCATACGATGTGGCCGTTTCGTTGAGCTTAAGGTGATGTAATTTTACATTGAACGGAAGTTTTACCATTATAAGCTCAGCAAAATAGGGAATCAAGTTCTCGCAGGTGGGTTGGAAAGGCAATACCTCAATGCGATTGAATCCCGCATCCATTAGTTTTTTCTGGGTTGATGTTCCATCCATTACCGCAAGGGCATGGTCGAACCTGTCAATAATAAGGGTATTGACTATTTGTTTCAGATCGCCAAAGTCAATTACCATCCCAAGTTTTGGATGACCCGGTGTGTCGATTGGCTCACCAATAACAGTAACTGCAAGTATGTAGGAATGACCATGTATATGGCTACATAGCCCGTCGTAACC
>DFYV01000166.1:10145-13414 GCA_002383425.1 Bacteroidales bacterium UBA4073
GTTTTACTATCAACCATCAACTATCAACCATCAACTATTATTCCGAACAACGAACATCTAAATTCATACAAATATAGTGAACACCGATTCAAAGTTTTTGTTTTTTTAAGTAAATTTACACCAAGTGATAATGCAATTCAACATTTTAATGTTATGAAATACATTGGAGCACATGTAAGCGCAGCAGGTGGGGTTGAAAATGCACCCGTAAACGCCCACACCATTGGAGCAACGGCATTTGCCTTATTCACCAAAAACCAACGGCAATGGATTGCTCCCCCGTTAACCCCAAAAAATATTGAACAGTTTAAAGCAAACTGTGAAAAATTAGGATATACACCTAAACAAATTTTACCCCACGATAGCTACCTGATAAACCTTGGGAACCCCGATAGGGATGCCCTTGATAAATCGCGCAATGCCTTTTTTGATGAAATGCAACGATGCCAGCAATTAGGTTTGGATAAATTAAACTTTCACCCAGGCAGCCACTTAAACAAAATATCAGAAGAAGAAAGCTTAAAACTCATTGCCGAATCAATCAATATGGCTTTGGANNCTGGGTTATACCTTTGAGCAAATCCGGTTTATCATTGATCTTGTTGACGATAAGTCACGGGTAGGTGTATGCATTGATACCTGCCACGCTTTCACAGCCGGTTACGACATTTCCACACCCGAATCCTTTGAGCAAACCTTTGCACATTTCCACAAGTTAATAGGCTTCGAATACCTTAAGGGATTACACCTAAACGATACCAAAAAAGCATTGGGCAGCCGCGTGGATAGACATGAAAGTATAGGCAAAGGGATTCTGGGCATTGAGCCCTTCAGGCTCATCATGACCGACCCACGCTTCAACAACATTCCTCTTATCCTTGAAACACCCGACCAGTCACTCTGGGCCGATGAAATTAAACTGCTAAAAGGGTTGGAAAAAGAAAACTAAACTGGTAAATTCACAACTCCTTACCTGTCGTAGTTTAATCTGTCGCAAATCTATAAAGTATAACTATGGGTGTTAACCCGATGTAATCCAGTAAACCTATACAAAAACCCCGAAGGGGCAATAAGAGTATTATAACACCTGGCGCCAGCCCGTTGTCATGCAACAAACCTTACAAAAGTCCCAAAGGAACGACACAAATTTAATGTTCTAAAACTTACAGCTGGAGTTAGAAGAACTGACTATACGGCTTGTCTGCTAAAAACTCTGCATAACTCCATAGATAATATCGGGACAAGTCGTGCTACTCTATGTAACTCAGTAGTAAAAAATAACAAAATGAAGGTTTAATAACCACTTAAACACTAAGTACACAAAGAAACACTTAGTGAACCCCAGTGACCTAAATACCTCAGTATTTAATTACTGAAAATTCTACTTGTGTATAAGCTAATTTTATGACATTTAAATTTGCTATTAAAATCAGGGTTTTACTTTTTACACAGAAACGTTCAGTAATTGAAACCACACACTGATTGGATAAAGAAAAAGGCTGTCGCAAATTCTTTTCGGACAGCCTTATAAAACTTTTATTTTGATTACCTACCATCCCAGCACATACGCAAAAATGAGCGGCGCTACAATGGTGGCATCGGATTCAATGATAAACTTAGGCGTATCGATGTTCAGCTTACCCCAGGTAATTTTTTCGTTGGGCACGGCACCCGAATACGAACCATAGCTGGTGGTTGAGTCGCTAATCTGGCAGAAGTAACTCCAGAAGGGTACCCCGGTTCTACCCAAATCCTGATGCAGCATAGGAACGACGCATATTGGAAAATCGCCAGCTATGCCACCCCCAATCTGGAAGAAACCCACACCTTCGGGTCCGGCGTTGTTGGTGTACCAATCGGCCAGGTACATCATGTACTCAATGCCCGACTTAACAATCGATGGTTTAAGCTCACCGTTAATGCAATACGAGGCAAAAATATTACCCATGGTTGAATCCTCCCAACCCGGAACCACAATGGGAAGGTTCTTTTCGGCAGCAGCAATCATCCATGAGTTTTTGGGGTCAATCTGGTAGTACTGTTCCAACACGCCACTGCGTAGCAACCTATACATGTACTCATGTGGAAAGTAACGTTCTCCCTTATCCTGGGCCTCCTTCCAAATATCAAAAAGGTGCGATTGCAACCGACGGAATGCTTCCTCCTCGGGAATACAGGTATCGGTTACCCGGTTAAGACCGCCTTGAAGCAACTCCCACTCCTGCTGCGGGGTTAGGTCGCGATAATGCGGTACCCGTTGGTAGTGGTCGTGTGCAACCAAATTCATCAGATCCTCCTCAAGGTTTGCACCCGTACACGATATTATCTGAACCTTATCCTGACGGATCATTTCGGCCAGGCTAATTCCCAACTCAGCTGTACTCATTGCCCCTGCCAGGGTTATCATCATCTTTTTACCACTCTCAATGTGAGCCTTGTAAGCCCTTGCTGCATCAACAAGAGTTGCCGAATTGAAATGCAGGTAATGCTTCTCAATAAATGATGTTATAGGTTTGCTGCTGTTCATGGTTTATAATTTTTTAGTTTGATGCTCTAAATCGATGTTATTTCACCGGTATTTTCTCAACCCTACGGATGTGTCGACCACCTTCGAAACTGGCGTCGAGAAATGCTTTAACAATTTGTTTTGCCTCATCAACACTTACAAACCTTGCCGGTAAAGCACATACGTTTGCGTCGTTGTGCTGTCGTGCTAAAGTGGCAATTTCGGGTATCCAGCATAAAGCTGACCGCACCCCCTGATGCTTATTGGCTGTAATTGAAACTCCATTGCCACTGCCACAAAGTAGGATTCCAAGTTTGTATTCACCTTTCTCAATGGCTGTGGCTAAGGGGTGAGCATAATCGGGGTAGTCAACACTCGCATCGCTATGTGTTCCAAAATCCCAAACATCATAGCCCAACCCTGCAAGGTATCGCTTTAATTCCTCCTTGGTCGCATACCCGGCATGATCCGAAGCTATTGCTATTGTTGGTTTTGTCATGTCTTTTCAATGTTAAAGGGTAAAGGATAAAGTTCAAGGTTCAAAGTTCAAGGTTCAAAGTTCAAGGTTCAAGGTTCAAGGTTTAAAATCAAGTTAAAAGTTAAAAGGCAATAGTAAAAGGTAAAAAAGCGTAATTCGTAATTCGTAATTCGTAATTCGTAATTTGAAATTCAAAAGAAATCAACCATCAACCACCAACTATTTTTCCGAAAAACGAACAACGAACAACGAACAACGAAAATCCATCAACCATCAACCATTTTG
>DFYV01000167.1 GCA_002383425.1 Bacteroidales bacterium UBA4073
TACAGATGGCGTCAGAAGAATTGTTAATAAATACTAACTCTGCGCCTGCCCCGTAGCGAAGCGTATCGGGGGTTATCTGTGAAAAACTCTGCGTAACTCTGCGTTTAATTCTTCTAAAAATTTTGTTTTTGTATTAACTAAATTTTACAGGTGAATTCAGTTAAATTAACCGGGCAATATGCACTTTTTTCATTCAAAAAGCATAAATTTGTAGTTAAACCTTTGTGAGAATGGTTACCCCCAAAAAACAAATACTGAAAGACGAGCCTGTACCGTTCAGGCTCTATGCCGTGGCTTCGTCGTTAAGTGTGAGCCAAATGGTGTGGAGCCTTAATCGGGTATGCAACCTGTTACTGAAGCAAAATACTAATCTTGAAGAGCAGTTAGGCTTTCCTGCATTTACCGATAGAGAAACCTATTCCAGTACGGTATTAACACTGGTTGGCAATAAGGTTGCTGGAAAAACCCTTTATCCAAAACTTGCCAATATCGATTTCATTTTGGAAGTTAGCGGATTAACCGATGATGATTATTTTAATAACATCATTAAAAATATAAAAACAATTAAGGGGGTTCAGGTGGTGAGCGAAGTGCAACCTTCACTATTAAAGCGGAAAAACCCCTACTGCTCGGAATAGCTAAAAGTAAATGGTTTAGCTACCTGCAACTTATACCATTTTGTTTTGAAAGTAGCTCATAAGGTTAAACTATGTTAAAAGAAAACAAAGGCATTTTGTAAAAATTACCTTTGCTAATATGAGCCGGAAACTATTATTCATACTTACGGGGGTTATCACTGCTGCTTCAGTGGGCTTAATCCTTATGCAATCGAAATGGGTCAGGATTGCCGTGCAGATAAAGGAGGAGCAGTTTGCCCAAACGGCAAGTTTGGCAATGGAGCGTATTATTGATGAGATTGAAAAGCAAGAAACCATTGTTCAGGTTATTGATGAGATTAAGCCTTACTATTCCGTGAACACAAGCGGTTCCGCACAAATGACATACCGGCAGGATATTCTTAATAAAACAAAAAGTGGATTTAGGTCGAAGCAAATTAGCCAACAGGTTTTTACCCTGAATAACCTCGATACCTTACGGTTACCTTTTGTTACTAAAAGTCTTCTTGACACCAATCTGTTAGGCAACTTACCGGTAAAAATCTCATACGATCCAGCTCTATCGAATAGGCAGCAGCTCAGCATTAACGTTACGGATAAGCTACACAATAAAACCGTATTTGTAGAGAACATTGTTGACCGTATGATTCGGGTTGAGTTACCGCTGCACGAGAGGATAACCCAGGAGCAACTCGACTCAATAATTTACCGTGAGCTTACGCGCAAAGGGATTGATGCTCGTTACGAATATCGCGTGACCAACGAAAAGGATAGTACCATTTACAGTAGCCCTCGATTTAAAACCAACTTCAAGGGGTTAGTTTTACGCGATAAGCTTTTCCCAAACGATTTCTTTGCACGCCGTTACTTCTTGACTATTTACTTTCCCAATCAGAAAACATACCTGTTAAGTTCGTTGGGTCGTATGACTTTTGGAACCCTATTGCTCACATTGTTAATTATTTCTATATTTACAATCACCCTTTACATCATTTTTAAACAAAAAAGGATTTCGGAAATAAGAAACGACTTTGTAAATAACATGACCCACGAACTAAAAACACCCATATCAACCATATCGCTTGCCGCACAAATGCTAAACGACAAAAGCATACCCCATGAGCGTAAAAACCTCGACTACCTTGGGAGCGTTATTGCCGACGAAAGCAAACGGCTTGG
This sequence comes from Bacteroidales bacterium UBA4073, assembly GCA_002383425.1. GTDB lineage: Bacteria > Bacteroidota > Bacteroidia > Bacteroidales > Tenuifilaceae > Tenuifilum. The sequence goes on from DFYV01000167.1 coordinate 1,797, forward strand.
CTTGCAGGTTGAAAAAGTGTTGCAGATGGCAATATTCGAAAAGGCTAAGCTTAAACTTAAGCTCAAAGAGGTTGATGTGCATGAGGTGATCAAAAAGGTAACCAATAACTTTGCCCTGCAACTCGAACCCCAAAATGGCATGATCCTTCATGAATTCAATGCAAAATCGCCTGTTATTAAGGCCGATGAGGTTCACATTACTAATGTTATTAACAACCTGCTCGATAATGCCACTAAGTATCGAAATGGAAATCCCATAATAAACATTCTTACCAAAGATGTGTCTAAGGGAGTAGTAATAGTTGTTAAGGATAATGGAATTGGAATAAGCCACGAAAACTTGAAGAAGATATTCGACCAATTTTACCGGGTGCCAAGTGGCAATATTCACAACGTGAAGGGTTTTGGGCTTGGCCTTAGCTATGTGAAAAAGATAGTGGAAGCTCACGGCGGAAAAATTTGGGTTGAAAGTAAACTCGGCGAGGGAAGTACCTTCTCCTTTTTCTTGCCATGGAGCGGCCCAGCTGAACAATCGTACATACCCAAATAACTAATAAAATTATGAGCCAAAGAAAAATTAAAGTAATGCTTGCCGAAGACGACGAAAACCTCGGATTCCTCCTCAAGGAGTACTTGCAAGCAAAAGATTACGACGTTGACCTATACAAGGATGGCGAAAAAGCTTACAAGGGCTTTCAAAACAACTATTACGACATTTGTGTATTGGACGTGATGATGCCTTTGAAGGACGGCTTTACATTAGCCAAGGAAATCAGAATGGTTAACCCTTCCATGCCTATCCTTTTTCTTACCGCCAAATCGATGAAGGAAGATGTAATTGAGGGCTTTGCCATCGGTGCCGATGACTATATGACCAAACCCTTTAGCATTGAGGAACTGCTCATGAGGCTTGAAGCCATTCTACGCCGTACCCGTAAAGATGCCAATGGTGCCGAGCAAACCCTTTTCCAAATCGGTAAGTACGTGTTTGATGCCACTAAGCAAACTCTAACCTACGAAAATGATGTACGAAAGCTTACCACTAAGGAAAGCGAACTACTCAAATACCTATGCCTTAACCATAACGCTCTACTCGACCGTAACTTTGCCCTGAAAACCATTTGGGCCGACGATAGCTACTTCAATGCCCGGAGCATGGATGTTTACATCACTAAGCTTCGTAAGTACCTTACTAACGATCCAACCATCGAAATTATCAACGTTCGTGGTAAAGGTTTTAAGATGATTTATTAAGATATATTCAACTTTTTTTCGTTAATTTGTACTGGTAAGGTTTACTTTTGAATAAATTTTAATAACTTTATGGTTATTAAGTTTAAATGCCCTAAAAATGGATAGAGTTGTGATTGAACCAACCATGGAAACCCCAAGGGTTGTACTTGATAAAGATAAAGCCATAATTGACTTTGCAGGAAATTCCCTGCCCGAGGATGTTAATACATTCTATCAGCCCATTTTGGAGTGGATCGATAAGTATGTTGAAGATCCTAATGAAAAAACCGAAATCAACATGAGGTTTGATTACTACAATACATCTTCATCAAAGATGATTCTAAAAATTCTGGAGAAATTTCGCGAAGTTCATAAAAAGGGCTATTCTATTCTGGTTAACTGGCATTACATGGAAGATGATGAAGATATGATCGAAGCGGGCGAAGATTATGCCGAACACCTAAAAATCCCTTTTAAAATGGTTCCAATTCAACAGTAATCCCCTAAACATTAAGCTGATGGTAATTCCTTCAAAATTTAAAGTTTTTACCAATCGCCTTTTTGGCAGCTATGGCCATACTGAAAAGGTTGAATCTATCAGAGATGCCCTTCAAAACGAGTTTGCTGAGTTCATTGCTTTCAGCAACTCTGCTGAGCTAAAGCGCTTTCGCGAGCTGGACGAATGGTTTAGGAGTGGCGAGCACCAAAAAGTAAAAGCCGAACTCAAAGGGTTGAACTTCAAGGGTTCGCCTGAGCATAATACCGAAAAGGAATACCGTAAACTTGCCAAATCGAAAGAGATTACCACCTACCTAAAAAAAGGCGGTGAAGCTACAACCACGGTTGCCCGATTCATGGAGTTGAAGAGCACGGTGGAATCACCTGAATTTCAAAACCGCAAGCAATACCTGCTATCAAAAAATAAGTTTGAGCAAACTGAGACCCACTCCAAGCTTGTCGAATACCAAAAATTACAAAATTCCGACAAGATAAAATGGTTTCTAAGCCTTGAAAAGGATAGCAGCAAGTTTAACGAGCTTAGGTCGTGGAAGCTCGAATTTTTCGACGACTTCGATTCTCCCGCTCTCGACCATCAGAAGTGGCTTACCATGTTTTTCTGGGGCGATGCCTTACTCAACAAGAACTACTCGTTTACCAACGATAAGCAGAACTATACCGATAAAAATTTTGAGGTTAAGGACAGCATTTTGCGAATTGTTACCCGTAAGGAAAAATCCGAAGGGTTAGGCTGGGATTCAAAATTTGGCTTTGTTCCTAAAACATACCATTACACATCGGGTGTTATTAATACCGGTCATGTTTTAAGATTGACCAAAGGCAAGGTTGAAGCAAAGGTCCGTCTTTCTTGCTGCCCCGGAATTACCCATGCCTTTTACCTTGTTGGAAATACTGTACTACCTGAAATTGATATTTTTTTAAAAACCGATACCAATCCCAATTCCTTTACCGGTGCCTATTTCATCACTGGAAGCAATGGTAAAGTGCAAAAAAGTTTAACCAGCATTGGTGGTGTTAAGTGCAATCAGAATTTTTACATCCTTGGGGTTGAGTGGAATGAAAGCTACATCATTTGGACAATAAACGGAACACCTTATAAAATAGAGAAAAATTTAACCCCCAACGTACCGATGTATTTGGTTTTAACATCAAGCGTAAACAGTAAGGTTGACGATTCAAAGCTTCCTGCATACCTGGAGGTAGATTGGGTGAGTTGCTGGAAGCCACAATAGTAGGTTAAACCAAACTCATTGTGGTCTTATTTTCATGTAACGGGATTTGAAAATTACTTATTGATATTTAACCTGTTACATGATTTTATGGTTAAAAAGGCTAAGGCAAAGGAAGGATAAAGGATAAAGGATAAAGNNCAGATTCCAGATTTCAGATTCCAGATTCAGGGTTCGGGGTTCAAAATTAAAGGTTTAAAATCAAGTTAAAAGGCAAAAGTAAAAAGTAAAAAGTAAAAAGCATAATTCGTAATTCGTAATTCGTAATTCGTAATTTGAAATTCAAAATATATCAACCGTCAACCATCAACCATCAACCATCAACTATCGGGCAGGATTATTCCACCTGGCTGGTGGTGCTAACCATTTGAATTGCTTAAAGCCTAAAACTTTGTACTATTTTTTATTTTTACTAACTTTACAGGGCTAAACAACGCAAAGTTTAATTTTGGAAAGTTTCAGTAGAATTTTTTATGAGCTAACGCAGGAGGTGGTTGTAAAATCACCAACGGTGGGTTTTTATATCGGACTTTTAACGCTTTTCCTATTGCTTTTCCTGTCGGGCTTGTTCAGTGGTTCCGAGGTGGCATACTTTTCGCTAACTCCATCCGACTATAAGGCTTTAGAGGATAGAGCGAAATCGCCAAAAACCCTTCAAAATATCTCACATCCCGAAGTGCTGCTGGCAACTCTCTTAGTATCAAATAATTTGGTAAATGTTGCGATTATAATCCTTTCGACATACTTAACCATCTCGGTTTTCGATTTCAGTCAGGCACCCCTGTTGGGCTTTCTGTTTCAAACGGTTATAATCACCTTCATACTTTTGCTGTTTGGAGAGATTTTACCCAAAATAATGGCCTCTAATCAGGCATTAAGGTTCGCCGAGAGGGTATCATCTTTTATTAGTATTTTGATATTACTGTTTAAACCCATCACAAAACTTCTTATTCGGTCATCGGTGGGTATAAGCAGACGAATGGCACCACCCCAAAAAATATCGATGGATGAGCTGGGCGATGCCATTGAGCTTACAGCCGATGGACTTGCCGAAGAGCGTCAAATCCTTGAGGGAATAGTATCGTTTACCAACACCATGGTGAGCGAAATAATGAAACCCAGGCTCGACGTGGTGGCTTTGGATTATAGTACCTCTTATGGTAAGCTCAAAGAGGTTGTTATAGAGTCGGGGTATAGCCGAATTCCCATTTATAACGAGTCGTTCGACGATATTAAAGGGATTCTTTACGTAAAGGACCTAATACCCCATGTTGACAAGGACGATACGTTCAGGTGGCAGGACCTTATCAGGCCACCTTACTTTGTCCCCGAAAGTAAGCGCATTAACGATTTGCTGGCCGAGTTTCAGCGTAAGCGTATGCACATGGCAATAGTGGTTGATGAGTATGGCGGTACAAACGGGATTGTTACCCTTGAGGATATACTGGAGGAGATTGTTGGTGAAATTGCTGACGAATCGGACGAGGATGAAAAGCTATACACCAAAATCGACGACCGAAACTATATTTTTGAGGCTAAGGTGATGCTCAACGATTTCTGCAGGATTGTGGGGTGCGATGATGACATCTTTGACGATATTCGTGGCGAAGCGGAAACAATTGCAGGATTGATTCTGGAGAATACCGGTCAAATCCCAAAGGTAAATGAGGTTGTAAAATGCAAACAGTTTACCTTTACCGTTGATGCGGTTGATAGCCGCCGTATTAAGCGGGTTAAAGTTAATATTGGTAGCGATGAAAACGATTGATTTCAGGTTGATATTTTTGCTATTGGTAAGTGCTCTTATGGCTTGTTCCGAGAACCCTGTTCCAAAACCACGCGGATACTTTCGAATATCGTTCCCTGAAAAACAATACCAGTTGCTCGATTCGATTTACCCCTTTACCTTTGAATACCCGGTTTACGGTAATATCATCAGTGAAGAAAAAGGCCAGGATCAGGGGGAATGGATTAGCATCAGCTTTCCTGATTATAAGGCTAAAATTCATCTTAGCTATAAGGACATCACCGGAAATCTAAACCTGCTTACTGAGGATGCGCGTACCCTTGCCTATAAGCACACCTATAAAGCCGATGCCATTGATGAGCAGGTTTTTATCAATCCTGAACAAAAGGTTTACGGCATACTTTACGATATTAAAGGGAACTCGGCAAGCTCAATACAATTCTATGTTACCGATTCATCTAAGCATTACCTGCGTGGTGCGCTTTACTTCAGGTGTCAACCCAACAAGGATTCATTAGCCCCGGCTATCGAATATTTCACAGCCGATGTGGTTCATCTCATTGAAACATTAAGGTGGAAATAGATTTCCAATGCCATTAATCGAACCAATAGTACAGGGTGATATCAGCATTGCATTATGGCAAATCACCGAATCGGAAGATGTTCTGTTAAGGACTACCAAGTACAGTGCCAATTTACCGAAAAATGCTGAACGGCGTAAGGAGCGACTGGCAACGGTAGCACTCTTGCAATCGTTGGGGTTACCTTCTACTTACCAGTACGATGCTGCAGGCAGACCATACTACCCGGCAGACGATATTTTTATTTCCATAACCCATACTACAGGTGTTGTAGCGGTTGCTTACTCAAGTATTCAATCCGTTGGAGTTGATATTGAGCTGATNNAGGCAAATCATTACACAGGTGAGCACTATGCTATAATCTGGTGTGCCAAGGAGGCCATTTATAAGTTACCCTGGGGTAGGGGATTAGTATTTAGCAGCGATATTGAAGTAAAAATGGAAACAGATAGTTTGCCCCATTCCTGGGTTGAGGCAAAGGTTAGTGATTTGAATACATATGTAGCTTTGAAAGTTTTTTTTACCTTTATCAACCAGTATTGCCTTGCCTGGGTAGGCATGAACAACATTTTGAATGGGGATAATTTACGATAAAATAGCTAAGGGAAAGCTGGCCATTCTACTCGATCCCGATAAGGAGTTTCAGGTAGATGTAGATGCCATTGTAGCTCACGGGCACAAGGTAGGCGCTTCACTCATTCTTGTTGGTGGAAGTTTGGTTACCAAACCTGTCGATAGCTTTATAGGGATGCTCAAGAGCAAAACCTCGTTACCGGTTGTTCTTTTCCCGGGGAGTGCCATGCAGTTTGCCCCAAATGCCGATGGCATTTTATTTCTATCGCTTATTTCGGGTCGTAATCCCGATTTTCTGATTGGGCAACATGTTGCTGTAGCCCCCACAGTGAAGCAGAGTGGGGTTGAGGTTATTCCAACAGGATACATATTGATTGATGGAGGCTCACCCACATCGGTTCAGTACATGAGCCAAACCATGCCAATACCTAATACTAAACCCGAAATTGCCGTTGCAACTGCAATTGCTGGTGAACTTCTAGGGCTAAAGGCTATTTACCTTGAAGCTGGCAGCGGGGCAATGGTTCCTGTTCCTGCCGTGCTTATTCAAGCGGTCAGGAAAGCCATCACCATTCCGATAATTGTGGGTGGGGGAATACGCACCAGGGAGCAATACCAATCCGCCCTCGATGCAGGGGCCAACCTTGTTGTTGTGGGAAATGGACTTGAGGCAAACCCGCAATTGTTTGGATAATCACTCAAGCATCTCCCTTATTGGTGTCCCACTTGCTCCGTTTGGCCAGGTAATACCTAACAGCATCGATAGTGTTGGTGCCACATCGTTTAGGTAAACCGGGGTAAGTACCGATTTGCGTTTAGTTTTCCATCCGTAGAATATCAGGGGTACATGTGAATCGTAATCGTAGGGTGAGTTAGCAGAGGTGATATTCCCGTTACGCTCAACCCAGCCTGGTTCAAGGTTAATGATCACATCACCTGAGCGACGCTGGTTGTAACTATTCTGAAATTTAACCATAATTCCATTGGCAAAGTTACCATTTTGCAGGTTGTGACCGGTGGTGCTGTTGGCAACGCCACTAAATTCCAACATGAAATCGGCCACTTTTTGTTGAAATTCGGTAAGGTTTAGGTTGGAATCCTCAATGAGCTTACGGTTCAGGTATATCTGTTTATCGTGATAACCGGTGATCCAACTACCTTGCCCGTAGAGGGCATTCAGGTAGCTGCCCAGCAGTACCATTGCCTTTTTGGGATCGAAGTAACCTCCCGGTATTTTGGATTTTTCTAAGTAATCGGGGGTAGAGGCTATACCCTGATCCGATGTAAGAACAAAAAGACAATTTTCCTTACCCACGGTTGTATTAATAAACGTAAGGAAATGTTCAAGTTCCTTATCGAGGCGTAGGTAGGTATCTTCCACCTCAATGGACTGTGGCCCAAACTTACCACCGATAAACCTATTGGCGCTAAAAGTAACACAGAGCAAATCGGGATATTCATCGGCGCCGAGATTTTCGCCTACAATAGCTGCAATGGCAAGGTCTTTGGTCAGTAGATTTCCGTAAGGGTTTTCAAGCAAAGCTTTATAATCGGTTTTTGGTTGAGGTTTTCCAATAATTCCATCCACCATTCCCTTTAGCTTTTCAGCTATACTTTTTTTCTTTTCAACCGATTTAATCATAGTGGTATCGGCTTCCTCGTAGTTTTGGATTGGCTGCAAGGCCTTCCATTCCCGTTCGGTATAGAGTTTAGCAAGACCTTTGCTGTTGAATGTGTCCAGCCAGGCGGGGAGCGCCTCGGTGAAGTAGCTGCTGCTAACCCAACCCCCTTTTTCGGTATCGAACCAGTAAATACCATTGGCGCTATGCCCACCCAGCAGTATTGCTGAACCTGCATCAAGGGCAATGCTAATCACCTTAGAGTTGGCGTTATTCAGCTTAAGTTCATCGCCAAAAGTACTGGTAACCAGATTTTTGGCGGAATATTTACCGCTGAAAAAACTACCCCCAACCGTGTTAACCTTTTCGTCGGCGGTGGCTTCAACCTCGTTTCCTGTATTGCGGTTATACCACTTGTCGGAAATAATTCCATGTACCGATGGGTTTGCTCCGGTGGCAAGGGTTGCCACCCCAGGATATGCCTGGGTGAGTAGGTAGTTGTAACGGGCATTTCGGCAGTAAGTCCCTTCGTTAATAAGTAATTTAAATCCATTATCGCTAAACTTTTCCCAGTAACGGTTGAGGTAATCGAATCGCATTTGGCTCACAACTACCTGAACAATAAGCTTTGGTTTTTCCGATGGAATGGAGCGGTTTAGCTGTGCTGAGGATGTGTATGAAAGACCGAGTACTAAAAATGCTGAAATAAAAAATAAAAGGCGCATGGTTAGCTGTTTTAGTATGTAAATAGTACTTTTTTGCGAATGGAATATTGCTTGCCATTCACTACAAAAATATAAAAGCCGGGTTGAATATTCATTGCCTTAGCATTGCCCTGTAGCTTCAGTGTACCCGTACTAGCGTTTCCAGAATAAATCTGGGAAATGATTTTACCCGTTAAATCAACAAGTTTAACATCGATATATGAATTTTTCTCAAAATTGATATCAAGCCAAAAGTTGCCTGATATGGGGTTTGGGAAAACTTTAACCATCCATTCCGATTGTTCAGTTTCAACACCGGTAAGCCAGATATTTATGGGGTAAAGGGTATCACTTGCAATCCGGAGAAATCCCGATTGGGTAACGAATCCATCTTTACTAACCGAGTATGGGTGTTGCAAACCAAAAGGAACATTGCTGAAAGCTGCTTTTCCGTACTGGTCGGTTTGCTTTAGCTCATTATTAAAGTTGATATTTGCACTCTGGAGCGGAATTCCTTTAGAGCTAACTTCAAAAGTGGCATTGTAGTGTGCCTCGAAGTTTGACAAGTAGTTTACCCGTTGCCATTTTAGTTCAACCGTTCCATCTCCAATAGGATTACTTTCGGAGTAAACCTTCAGGTTTACAATTGTGTCAAGTGCGTAGCTGGGGTAAATTGCAGTACCGGTAGCATCGGTAATTCTTATGCTATCGCCAAGTTCAACCTTTAGGTTTTCAAAAGCGGATGCGTTAACTGTAGCTGTTATCGATACCTGTCCACTGGATTTGGGTATCACCAGGTCATCGATAAACACACCATCGGAACAGGCAACCGTATTACCATCTTTTACATACACCCATTCCAGGTTATGAGCACCTGTACCGAGAATAGTTGAAAACTTTTCCCAATTACCCTCACCGCTCCAAATATCTTGAAGGATATTATCGATGTATAGCTTGAAGAAATCGCAATTTGCTTCCGATGAAACCTTGTGGTTGAATGAGAAAATGCCGGTTTGCCTTACGTTAATTGTTAAGGAATTGGTGGTTGAAAGGGAGTTTCCAATAGGGGCTGATTTTAGGCTATAACTTCCGGTATTAGCCGTTTGGTTGCTTTTTATCCAGGTGCCATTGCTAAAAGCAAATCGTTCAGGCACATCGTTCTCAAAACTTTCCGGTATTTGGGTAGTGGTGTCGGGTTCAAGGGTAAAGTTTAAGGGTTTAAATTCTTGAGCTGATATGGTTACATTTTCAATAATTTTTGGTTTATAGCCACCGGCAAAGGCTGCTATGCCATACGTACCAGGTTTAACCATTCTGAAGTATTGCCCGTTGGTTGGATTGGTTTTAACTGATGAACTTATTCCATCGTGATTCAAGATGATAACTTGGGCATCAAGTGGGTTGTTCAAGGTGTTTTTTACAGTTCCCCCAAAGCCGTAAAGGGCATTTTTCAGGAGGTTGATGAGGGCGGCACGGTTATACTCCCAGTATGTAGGGAGTAGTTCAGAACCAAGAAGTTTAGTATTTGAGAGCTCAATGGTTATCTCGCGACAGCGGTGAAAGTAGTTCATGTAGTCCTGCCTTCCACCGGTTATAACGTACCAATCGCCCCCATTGGTAATGCCGTTGTTAAGGTCATCCATGTAGGTTGATGGGCTATACTTATGAACGGTGTCAGCGTAAGCTCGTGATATGCTGATGTACCAATCGTTGTCGGGGTGCCTTTCCTGCGACGAGGTCCATGTGTCCCACGGGTAATTTACCACTTCGGCTCCGCCGTGAAAGTTTGCCGATAGCACAAACCGATGCTGTGAGGCAAAGTCCATCATAGCTTGCGTTTCGGGCTGCCACGGTTTGTCATCGGGATGCTGACCCGCACGTGGATCGGGAAAGTTTCGGTTGATATCAATGCTGTTAGCGTTGTAGCGCGTTGCTGATGAAACGGTTGAGTTTCCACCGTGGTAGGTTCCATCGGGGTTGGCATTGGGGTTTATGTAGATTTGCAGGTTATCGATCGGTTCCTTTGCCTGTGGCAAAACATTGTAGTTCGAAAGCAGGTAATCGGTAAGCCTCAGCAGCAAAATATAGCCTGTGGTTTCGTCGCCGTGCATGGTACTGGTGTAGAATACCTCAGGTTCCGGCTCATCGGTATCAACATTATCGGAAATCTTAAGTACGTAGATTTTACGTCCCTGAACGGTAATCCCAATGGAATCGAGCTTACAAAGGGAAGGGTAGTCGGTTTCAAATTTTTTCATCATCGCCCTGTAAACCTCATAGGTGGGATACCTGTCCCAGTTGGCCATTTCGGGAATGGTGGTTGCCATCACAATCGATTTAGCGCTTTGCGTGGTGGGATGTGGCAGCATTTCAACCTTATACCCTAACTTCAGTAATGCTTCAAATTCCTGCTGATTGGCATAGGCATATACGGTATCGCCTTTTACATTGTCAATGGAAACGGTTCGGGTTATGATGTTATTTACCTTATCCTTGTTTGATTCAATTAAACGAAAATAAAACTCGCCATTTTGAGAGTAACCCGTTAGCGTAATCAAAGTTGTGACAAAACCGAGTAGCTTACTTTTGTATAACATTTGCTTTAAAGGTTAGTCAATTTGGTACTACCTTAATTTAGTGGTTAAATATAGCTATAAATGTGGTTGAAATGTGGTTTAAATATTGTTTAAATATTGTTTAAATATGATACTGCTGCTCTATTTATTTACAGTACAAGAGCATACTTTTCATCTGAGGTAAAAGAACTGCTTAACTTATAAATATCCTTTAACGACTCTTTTGAAAGCTGATAAATTTCCATCTTCTGAAAACTAAAATACAACATATAAACTATGTTAAACTATATTTTAACTACATATAAACAAATTGTAAGTTATCATTAAATTCGTGGTAGAACCATCAATTTAGATAGAAAATGAATAATGTCAAATTACAGCAACAGGTTCAGAAAATTTAAAGTTTATACAATCAGCATGTTATATAAGGTTTAGCTGATTAGTTTGATGGATAAAGGGTAATCAAAGCGCTCGCCATTCGACGATTTTACCGATGCCACAATTGTCATTATAAGTCCGAGGAGTACAATAGCTCCAAGCAGAACAAAACCTACTATGATAATTACAAGAATACCCGCAATTATGGAGTATATGGTTAGCGAGAGCTGAAAATTCAAAGCGTCTTTCCCTTGTTTATCAACCTCGGGGTATTCATCCTTTTTTAGCAACCAAATAATCAGTGGGCCAATAACATGTCCAAACGGAATGATTAATCCCGAAAGTGCCGAAAGATGACATAGCATGCTGAATGTGCGTTCGTCGCTAGTGGTGTAGTTAATATTTTCCATAATCATGGACTTTTAACAAAAGTACGAATAAACCAATAATTTGCTGCATCGATCCTTAAAAAAAAAGTTGCTGGTTCTTTTTAAAAGTTCAAAGTTCAAAGTTCAAAGTTCGAAGTTCAAAGTTCAAGGTTCAAGGTTCGAGGTTCAAGGTTCAAGGTTCAAGGTTCAAGGTTCAAAGTTCAAGGTTTAAGGTTCA
>DFYV01000165.1 GCA_002383425.1 Bacteroidales bacterium UBA4073
TTTAGAGGTTTCAGGTTCAAAGTCCAAGGTTCAAAGTTCAAGGTTCAAGGTTCAAAATCAAGTTAAAAGTTAAAAGTTAAAAGTTAAAAGTTAAAAGGCAAAAGTTAAAAAGCGTAATTCGTAATTCGTAATTCGTAATTCAAAAGTTATCAACTATCAGCAAATCAAAAAAAATTAATCTATCTGCCATACAAAAAAGCCGCCCCAAAGGACGGCTTAAAGTGTAACGTTACACCAATTACTTCACCTCTTCGAAGTCAACATCGGTAACTTCCTGATTGTTATCAGATGACGAAGCGTTGCCAGTGTTAGAATCAGCTTGTTGTCCTGCGCCAGCGTTAGCTTGTGCCTTGTATAGCTCTTCAGAAGCAGCTTGCCATGCAGCGTTAAGCTCATTGGTGGCGTGCTCAATTGCTGTTAAATCCTGGCTTTTGTGAGCATCTTTCAGCTTGCCAAGGGCTGTTTCAATTGCACCCTTCTTGTCGGCAGGGAGCTTATTACCAAACTCCTTAAGCTGCTTTTCGGTTTGGAATATCAAACTGTCTGCAGCATTAATTTTTTCGATACGCTCTTTTTCACGCCGGTCGGTTTCTTCGTTGCGTTTAGCTTCTTCGCGCATGCGCTTGATTTCTTCATCGGTAAGGCCAGAGGAGGCCTCAATACGAATTTTTTGTTCTTTACCAGTGCCCCTATCCTTAGCGGTTACATGTAAAATGCCATTTGCATCGATATCAAATGTAACCTCAATTTGAGGAATGCCTCGTGGGGCAGGAGGTATTCCATCGAGATGGAAGCGTCCTATGGTTTTGTTGTCCTTTGCTAATGGCCGTTCGCCTTGCAGTATATGAATCTCAACCGAAGGTTGATTATCGGCAGCAGTTGTAAATACTTCCGTTTTGCGAGTAGGAATGGTGGTATTAGCTTCAATGAGCTTGGTGAACACTCCGCCTAAGGTTTCAATACCTAACGATAGAGGGGTAACGTCGAGTAGTAGTACATCTTTAACCTCGCCGGTTAAAACGCCACCCTGAATGGCTGCCCCAACAGCAACTACCTCGTCGGGGTTAACGCTCCTGTTGGGTTTGCGGTTGAAGAGCTTTTCAACAATTTCCTGAACTTTTGGAATACGTGTTGATCCCCCAACAAGAATTACCTCGTCAATATCCGAAGGTTGTAATCCAGCATCGGCCAAAGCTTTTTTACAGGGTTCAACGGTTCGCTGGAAAAGATGATCGGCTAACTTCTCGAACTGAGCTCGGGTTAGGTTTTTCACTAAGTGTTTAGGGATGCCATTTACTGGCATGATGTAAGGAAGGTTAATTTCGGTTGTGGTACTGCTGGAAAGTTCTATTTTGGCTTTTTCGGCAGCTTCCTTTAAACGTTGCAAAGCCATGGGATCTTTACGGAGATCGATGCCTTCTTCTTTCAGAAATTCATCGGCAAGCCAGTCGATTATTACCTGGTCAAAATCGTCACCGCCAAGGTGGGTATCACCATTGGTCGATTTTACTTCGAAAACGCCTTCGCCCAGCTCAAGAACGGAGATGTCGAATGTACCTCCACCAAGGTCATAAACTGCTACCTTAATATCCTTATTTTTCTTATCAAGACCGTAGGCTAAAGCGGCAGCTGTGGGCTCGTTAATGATACGACGAACCTTCAGACCGGCAATTTCGCCAGCCTCCTTTGTGGCCTGACGTTGCGAATCGCTGAAGTAGGCCGGAACGGTGATAACCGCTTCGGTTACCTCATGCCCCAGGTAATCCTCAGCAGTTTTTTTCATTTTCTGAAGAATCATTGAGGAGATTTCCTGAGGGGAGTAAAGGCGCCCCTCGACATCCACACGGGGTGTATTATTCTCGCCACGAGTTACCTTATAGGGGACCCGCGGTACCTCTACCTGTGCAACTTTGTCGTAGGTTTCGCCCATAAAGCGTTTGATGGAGAATATGGTTTTCTTCGGATTTATTATGGCCTGACGTTTTGCTGGATCCCCAACTTTGCGTTCACCGTTTTCGGTAAATGCAACTACCGAAGGGGTAGTGCGCTTACCCTCGCTGTTTGTAATTACAACTGGCTCGTTACCTTCCATTACGGCAACGCATGAGTTGGTTGTTCCTAGGTCGATTCCAATTATTTTGCTCATCGCTTTAAAGTTTTTATTGTTATACCTTTAATTTGTTCTGTCTTCATTCATTCCTTATTCCTTATTCATTGTTCAATCATTGTGCCATGATATAAATGGTTTAAAATGACGAAAAACTGTCATAATTTTCTTACTATTGCAGCTATCGTTTGTCAGTTTTTTTTAAAAGTTTAATTTTTTAGGCTGATAAAATTCAGCTAATCAGAGTAAAGCATAGGATTATGTCTTTTTGTCAGTTTTCCAATTTTATTAAATTAGCTTAGATTTTTCATGAATAATAAATTACCTTTGAAAGTTTCTAAAAGTTTAGTATATGTCGAGTGAGGATAAGGTAAAAGTTGTAACCACCCACGTACTTCAAGAAATGAAGGCGAAGGGTGAAAAAATAGCCATGCTAACAGCGTACGACTACTCCATGGCCAGAATACTCGATGCTGCCGGAATGGATGTGTTACTTGTTGGCGATTCCGCCTCAAATGTGATGGCCGGCCATATATCGACCCTTCCCATCACCCTTGATCAAATGATATACCATGCAAGTTCTGTGGTTCGAGGGGTAAAACGGGCCCTGGTTGTGGTTGATATGCCCTTTGGTACATACCAGGGGAATTCCAAGTTAGCACTGCGTTCTGCCATTCGTATAATGAAGGAGAGCGGTGCCGATGCTGTTAAGCTTGAAGGTGGTTCCGAAGTCATTGAGTCGGTTGAGCGAATACTCTCGGCCGGAATACCGGTTATGGGGCACCTTGGGTTAACACCTCAGGCAATCCATAAATTTGGTACTTATGTGGTTAGAGCCCGTGAAGATGATGAAGCAAACAAGCTGGTTAAAGATGCACATCTACTGGAAAAAACAGGTTGTTTTGCCATTGTTTTGGAGAAAATTCCTGCCAAACTTGGTCAGCAGGTGGCATCGGAACTTAAAATTCCGATTATAGGCATTGGGGCAGGCAGTGGAGTTGATGGCCAGGTGCTGGTTACCCACGATATGCTCGGAATTAACCAGGAGTTTTCACCACGATTCCTCAGGCGATACCATAACCTCTATGCTGAAATGCTGGGAGCTTTTCAGGCCTACATAAATGATGTGAAATCGCTCGATTTTCCAAATGAACGAGAACAATACTGATATAGAAGTGGCAGATTTCTCAGGTGATAGAATCCTTTTTGAGGATAACCATTACATAGCGATTAATAAGAATTGCGGCGAAATAGTACAAGCCGATAAAACCGGCGATGAATCGTTGGTTGAAACCGTAAAACAGTTTATCAGGGAACGCGATGGTAAACCCGGCCGTGTGTTTCTGGAAGTAACCCACCGAATTGATAGGCCTGTTAGCGGTGTTGTTCTGTTTGCGAAAACCAGCAAAGGGTTAACCCGCATGAACAATTTATTCCAGGAGGGATTGATCACCAAAAAGTATTGGGCCATCGTTAAAAATCAGCCTCCTTCGGAGTCGCAAACCCTTGTGCATTACCTGCTACGCGATAATAAGAAGAATAAATCGTTTGTTTACAACAGGGAGGTACACGGTTCAAAACTTGCAAAGTTGAAGTATGAACTTGTTGGTAGAACACAAAGCTACTACCTTTTAGTTGTCGATTTAATTACAGGCCGCCATCATCAAATACGTGCTCAACTTTCTAAAATTGGTTGCACAATTCGAGGCGACCTGAAGTATGGCTACCCTCGATCAAACCCCGATGGAGGCATCGATCTCCATTCCCGTATTTTTGCATTTACCCATCCAGTTTCTGGTGTGGAGGTTAAGATTGTTGCACCACCCCCAAAAGATACACTATGGGATGAGTTTTTGTTATTAGGTTTGGAGTAGTTGATTTTCGTTATGAATAGGATTGCAGCTGTTTTTACTTTTATTTTTGCAGGGTTTTACCTATCAGCCTTTGCACAAAAGACAATATCGCGCCAGGAATACATTGATAGGTATTCCCATATTGCCATTAGCAATATGAAACAGTACGGTATTCCTGCCAGCATTACGCTTGCACAGGCCATGCTGGAGAGCGATAACGGTAACAGTACCCTGGCGGTTGAGGCAAATAACCATTTCGGGATAAAGTGCCATAAGGATTGGAAAGGTGAAACTATTTATCACGATGACGACAGGAAAAGTGAGTGTTTCAGGAAATACCGAAACCCCGAGCACTCATTTAACGATCATAGCTTGTTCCTTAGGGGTGGAACGCGCTATGCTTTTCTTTTCGAGCTAAATCCAACGGATTATAAGGCTTGGGCACATGGACTCAAAAAAGCAGGATATGCTACAAACCCCAGATATGCCGAGATGCTCATTAAGATAATCGAGGAAAATGAGCTTTACCGTTTCGACCATGGTATTGAGGTAGCTGTTAAACCACCTAAACGTGGTGCAATAGACTGGGATAATTACGAAATTGATATTTACAAGTCACGACCGGTTTACTCAAGAAATAGGGTAAAATACATAGTAGCTAAGGAGGGTGATACCTTTGAATCTATTGCTAAAGAATTGGAATTGATGCCCTGGCAGCTTTACAGGTACAACGATTTGACCCGCGATTCAGTAATTCGTCCTGGGCAGGAACTATACATTCAACCCAAACGAAAGAAAGCCGATAGATCGAATATGGTTCATACGGTTGATCAGGGCGAAACGATGTATAAAATTTCTCAGCTGTACGGGGTCAAGCTAAAATGGTTATACCATAAAAATAGTATGAAATCCGGCGAAGAGCCTGAAGCAGGCCAACTTATTTACCTGAGGAAAAAGAAACCACTATAGCGCTCCAATAAATTCAGACTTCCAATACTTATACCTG
>DFYV01000162.1 GCA_002383425.1 Bacteroidales bacterium UBA4073
CCTTCGTGCTATCGTGCTATCGTGGTTTTCGGAGTGGACTCAACCTTTAACATTGAACCTCGAACCTCTAACCTTGAACCTCGAACCTCGAACCTTGAACCTCGAACCTTGAACCCTGAACCTTGAATCTGGAATCTGGAATCTGGAATCTGGAATCTTTATCCTTTATCCTTTCAACCGTCTTAACCCAATCCCAATTGTTTTAGGAAAAATATAAAAAGTTTTGGATCGATTATAATTGGATAGATGAAACCAAAAACAGCACCCACAAAATGAGCATCGTGGTTAATGTTATCGCCGCCCTTCCGGCTCATGTAGTTAGAGTATAAAAGGTAGGCAATGGCAAAAACAATCCCCGGAATAGGGATTATTGCCATTAGGTAAAGTTTTTGAAGGGGGCTAAAAAAAATGCTGAAAAATACAATTGCCGACACCGCCCCCGACGCCCCAACACTTTGGTAGTAGGGGTCGTTTTTATGTTTTTTCAGCGTGGTTAACGATGATATTACCGCCGCTCCAAGGTAAAGAATTAGAAAATGTAATCCTGGAAGCCTTATGCTCCCAATGGTTTGTAGCTGCTGTAAAATTGATTCCACATACCTTCCAAACGAAAGCAATACAATCATATTCACGATCAGGTGCAGAAAATTGGCATGAACAAAGGCATGTGAAATCAATCGGTACCACTCATGCCTTCTGAAAATAATATACGGGTTAAGCAACAAACGCTGCATCAGAATGCTATTTCTAAAGGCTGCAATAGAGACTAAGGTGGTTAAAATGATGACAATATAGGTCATTTCCCGAAAATTATTAGGTATATTAATTCGCGCAGCAGCTCACCATGATCGGTTGAGCTATTATTAACCCCTTTGGAACGCATATCGTAATCACTTAGGAGATGAATTACGCTAACACAACGTGCTGCGCTATAACGTTTAGCGGCACGTTCGTACTCGGCGACAAAGAATTCGTTAACTCCCAGTTCTTTGGCTACCGACGCCCTCGACTTGTCGGCCAGGAAGTGATACTTCAGTATTCTAACAAAATACTGGTAAATGGCAGTAATGGTCAAAACAAAAGGATTAGCATTGGGATTACGGGCAAAGTGGTCGGCAATACGAAGGGCCCGAACAAAATTCATTTCACCAAGTGCTTTCGTAAGTTCAAACCGATTAAAATCGCGGCTAACCCCAATATTACGTTCAATATCAACTGCCTGGATCAATTTACTCCCAGCAGGAAGAGTAATAATAAGTTTATCCAGCTCCTGGGCTAAACGGCTTAAGTCGTTACCAACAAACTCGGTAAGCAGGTTAGCCGCTAAGGGATCAATCTTAATGCCTTTATCTCTCAGGTAACCCACCACCCAATCGGGTATCTGGTTGTCGTAAAACTTTTTCGATACAAAGTAAACCCCTTTTTGCGCTGCCAGCTTAACAACCTCCGATAGCTTATCGGCCGATTTTTTCCCATCGCCAGTAACCTTATGGCATACCACAAGAATTGTTGAGTTTAGGGGTGACTTGAGGTATATCTCCAAATCGGAAAGGTTTCGGACATTCTGAGCCTCCTTAACAATAACCACCTGATAGTTCGACATCATAGGGAATCGCCGGGCAACGCCAATTATATCGGCAGCCGATACATCACGACCATAAACAATGGTTTGGTTAAAAGCCTTTTCGGAATTGCTGAGCACATTATCCTCAATGTAATCAGCAATTCTATCGATATAGTATGGCTCATCGCCAGTTAGAAAGTAAATGGGTTTAAATATTTTATTCTTAAGTTCCTGCAGAACATTGTTGAACGATTCAATTGTCTGACTCGGCTTAGCCATATCTCAAAGTTAAAAACGCAAATGTTTAACCGATTCGCTATTGTTAATCAAACGGGTTAACGATTCAATGCCAATTTTAATTTGTTCCTCCACAAAAAGGGAGTCCACCTTTTTATCGCTTTCAACAGTTTTTACACCTTCCGATATCATGGGCTGGTCAGTGACCAAGAGAAGTGCCCCTGTAGGAATCTCGTTGTAAAATCCAACCGTAAAGATTGTGGCGGTTTCCATATCAATAGCCATGGCTCTTGTACGGCGTAGGTACTCCTTAAAGTTATCGTCATACTCCCAAACCCTGCGGTTTGTGGTAACTACGGTGCCAGTCCAGTAATCGCGATTGTGATTACGTATTGTAGATGAAACCACCCTTTGCAGGGTAAAAGCAGGAAGTGCTGGAACTTCGGGAGGCATGTAATCGTTGGAGGTTCCTTCATGCCGAATTGCTGCAATGGGCAGTATGAAATCGCCCACGTTATTTTTCTTTTTCAACCCACCACACTTACCCATGAATAGCACAGCCTTAGGTTTTACTGCACTCAGTAAATCCATTATAGTTGCTGCATTGGGGCTACCCATTCCAAAATCAATCATGGTAATGCCGTTGGAAGTAGCACAGGGCATGTTGGCATTAGGGTTTACAATGGGTACGTTTTGGTAACTGGCAAACAACTCGAGATAACCTCTGAAATTAGTAAGCAGGATATGTGTTCCAAAATCTTCAAGCGCCTGTCCGGTATATCGGGGCAACCAGTTCTGAACAATTTCTTCTTTGGTCTTCATACCAACACTTTTATTTTTTATCAACAGATATATTTTGGCAAAGATACGGCTATTCGGGTAATCTAAAAATAGTGTTTTTAAACATACTTAACAAAAAGGCAACACGATTTTAGTGATTTTTTCTAAAAATGCACTTTGCTTTAAGACTTTAGGGTTATCTAAAACGTTAGCAGAAAGGCTCAATGCGTAATGAAAAGTGAAAAGTGAAAAGTGAAAGACAGAAGATATTTAAATGGGTTAGAAGCATTGTTAGAAGAAGTTAGAGGAAGTTAGAGGAAGTTAAAGGAAGTTAGAGGAAGTTAAAGAAATGTTCAGCGCAATGGCTCAATGCGTAATGAAAAATGAAAAGTGAAAATTGAAAAATAGAAGATATTTAAATGGGTTAGAAGCATTGTTAGAAGAAGTTAGAGGAAGTTAGGGACAATGGCTGATTGCAAAATGTAAAATGTAAATTGAAAAATAAGGTTCTACCGCAAAGGCGCCAAGTCGCAAAGAATTAATTTTCAATAATTAGTATTTTTCCCCTTGCGCTTTTGTGTCTTTGCGGTGAAAGAATGAACAATTTTATTAGAGGATGTTATAGACAATGGCTGATTGCAAAATGTAAAATGTAAAATGTAAATTGAAATTAGAAGGCAGATAATTTTAGAAGAAATAGATGAATGTTGTTTAATGAATAAAAAACTTCTAAATTCTAACTTCTAAATTTTAAAATAACCGAAATAAGAAATTCAAATACAGTAGTAAGTAGATAGTAACGAGGTTTTTTAATTGCTTTCGAATTAATATCTTTTACATACCATCTACTCACTACTCGCTACACACTACTTGCTACTATACCAGGACTTAGGATTTTCTGCCTCATTCTCGCTACTACTTACTATATTCTCACTACTATTACGACCTCGCTACTAACTACTATCTACTCACTACTTTTTATAGGATTTTCACTTTGCAATGGAGTGAAGCCAGTAAAAGTTTAATAAATTCTTAATTTTGTTGCATGAACAAAGCTAATGGATACCCTCTTAACTTTCCTACATACCAGTTCCGCCTAAGGCAGGAGGATGGTAACCGCTACATCTTCGACATAATCAGAAAAAAATTTATTACCCTTACCCCAGAAGAGTGGGTACGACAGCATCTGGTAAACTATCTGGTTAATAATTTACAAGTTCCGGTAGCATTGATAGGGATTGAGGTAAGTTTTTCGTTCAACAACGTAAACCAAAGAGCCGATGTGGTAGTCTATAATCGGAAAGGTATCCCTTTAATGGTTGCTGAATGCAAAGCTCCTACCGTTGAAATAACCGATGTGGCCATTGACCAGGTATGTGCATACAACTATGTACTAAATGCGGAATACCTTGTGATTACCAATGGATTAAAGCACTATGTTTTACAGTTTTCGGCATCCAATGAGTGGGTAGCCTTGAATAATTTCCCTGAATTAACGAAAAAACTATAAAATGAGTACTCTCGAAAAATACTTTGAACAATTTCGTAGAAACATTGTAGGGATTGATGCCACCTATAAAACCATTTACGGTGAGCAAAAATTGATATACGCCGACTGGATAGCCAGTGGTAGGCTATACCACCCCATTGAGGATAAAATGCTAAATCTGTTTGGCCCAATGGTAGCCAATACTCACACCGAGAGTAGTTTTACAGGCAAGTTTATGACAGAGGCATACCATTATGCCTTGAAAGAGATTAAACGCCATGTACACGCCGGACCCGACGATGTTATCGTAACCTCGGGCTTTGGCATGACCTCATCGGTAAATAAATTTCAAAGGATACTTGGGCTTAAAAATAAAAGTTTTGTATTTCAAACCCCTCAGGAAAGGCCGGTAGTATTTGTTACTCACATGGAGCACCACTCCAACCACACATCATGGTATGAGACCATTGCGGAGGTTATAGTGATTGAACCTGATCAAGATCTTTTGGTTTCGCCTTACAAACTTCGGGAAACCCTTGAGAGGTACAAGGATAGGCCTATGAAGATAGGATCGTTTAGCGCATGCAGCAACGTAACGGGGATTAAAACCCCCTACCATGAACTTGCCAGGGTTATGCACGAGGGAGGGGGTTTATGCTTTATCGATTTTGCTGCATCGGCACCATACGTAAAAATCGACATGCATCCGGCCGATCCGATGGAACGTTTAGATGCCATTTTCTTTTCGCCCCACAAGTTTTTGGGTGGCCCTGGCGCTTCGGGCGTACTCATTTTCAACTCAAACCTTTACAAAAACCGGGTTCCCGACCAGCCTGGAGGAGGTACGGTTGACTGGACAAACCCGTGGGGCGAGTACAAGTACATCGACGATATTGAAAGGCGCGAAGATGGCGGAACCCCTGGTTTTTTACAGGCCATTAGAGGTGCCCTGGCCATTAAACTGAAAGAGCAGATGGGGGTTGAGAATATTGAAAAACGTGAAGAGGAACTCCTTCACCTTGCCTTTGAAAGGTTGAGTAAAATAAAAGGGTTACACATACTGGCCGATAATTGCCTAAATCGTATTGGCTCCATTTCATTCTATATCGATAATCTACATTACAACCTGGTGGTTACACTCCTAAGCGAACGGTATGGCATCCAAATGCGTGGCGGATGTGTTTGCTCAGGTACTTATGGGCATTTCCTTCTAAACGTTAGCAAAAAGCAGTCGCAACGGATTACCGAATTAATAAATAAAGGTGATTTTTCGGAAAAACCCGGCTGGGTTCGATGGTCGCTACACCCAACAACCACCAATGCCGAGGTTGAATACATAGCGAATGCCCTTTCTGAGATTGCTGAGAAAGGACAGGATTGGCAAACCAACTATACATACAGTAAGCAAACCAACGAATTCAGCAACAAAAATCCTGAAGCTGCTGCCTTGTGGAAGAATGTTGAAGATCACTTCAACCTATGAGGCAAAATTGGCGAAAGGTGGAAGGAGAGGTTAAAAGTTTGAGATTCAATATTCCAAATTCAATATTCCAGATTCAAAATTACGAATTACGAATTACGAATTACGAATTAAAGATTCCTTTATCAGAACAACGAACAACGAATGACCAACAACCATCAGTCAATCCCCCCAACCCCCTTTTCAAAGGGGGAGTAATTCAAAATTCCAGATTCCAGATTCAATATTCCAAATTCAAAATTACAAATTACGAATTAAAGATTCCTTTTTCAGAACAACGAACAACTAACAACGCTTATCAACCATCAACCATCAACCATCAACTATCATATGTATTC
>DFYV01000132.1 GCA_002383425.1 Bacteroidales bacterium UBA4073
CTGCGGCTGCTTTCTGGGCAATGGTCGTTTTGCCGATCATGGCAGCATGCATTTCCTCCTTTATAATCATCCCCTGCAGTACAATGGCATCTTTTATCCGAAGCCCGATACCAGCCTGCAGGGTAACGTGCTGTAAAACGGTTGTGGCAATCGATTTAAGCTGAGCCGCTCTCCAGGCCAGTAATGCACCAGCGAGGCTGATAATAAGAATCTGGTTTTCGCGTATAAACTGCGGAGCTGCAACCAAAGCTTTTATAAGGTAGGTTAAGCTGTTGGTTGAGAATGCAAAAGCAGGTGCAAGTTTTTCACCCAATATAAGAGCCTGTTCCTGGAATGCTTTTTTTGCTTTTTCAATTTGTGCCGCCTGGTTGTTGTTTTTAATATTGTATTCATCGGTTATGGAAGTACCCTCTATCATAGCGCGGTTGGCAATTTCCTGGGCTACATTAACCTTATCAATACTGCCGGCGAGGCTGCTGAGCACACCAACCGCCCGGGCGCCCTCTAATCCCATTTCGTTAAACATGGGAATTAGATCCTGGAACCCGCCCTTTTCGTTCATGGCAGTAAGCACCTGCTTTATAGCTGCATTGGCATCAGTTGATAGAAGCTTTGTAAATGATTTTACTTCAAGCCCTGCAATCTTGGCAAACTTTGCAGGATCACTCATTATTTTCATAATGAAGTTTTGAATAGCTGTAGCTGACATTTCAACTGCTTGCATATCCTGATCGAGCGCTGATCCAAAACCAAGAATAGCGCTCATGCTTATTCCTGCCTGTTTGGCTATACCACCGAGGCGGCCGGCAAATGAAACAAGAAACGGCTCACTTGCTGTTGAACTGGCTCCCAGTTGGTTCACTGCAGAACCTACCGAAAGCATTTGTTCTTTAAGATTAAGGTTTTGTAATTCGGAGCTGGCATCTTTATAAACACCAACCATTTTGCCGATATTTTTAATCGCATCATCACCAAGGTCTTCGCCCAATGCCACATTAATCTGATTACCGGCATCAACAAAATCAAGGATATCCTTTTTACCATTTATTCCAAGTTTACCAGCATCACGGGCAAGCATATTCAAACTTTCGCGGCTGGTCCGGGTATCAATTTTTTTAAATTCATCATTAAGCTCTACTACAGCTTCACGCGCCATCCCGGTAGTTTTCATAACATCTGAGTAAACATCATCCAGATGGGCAACATCTTCGCGCAGTTTTTTAAAACCGATAACCACACCTGCAATCGATGCTGCAAAAGCTGTAGCCATTGCAAAATACCGGTTAAATCCATCGGCCATGCCTTTGATCGAAAACCCTGTTTGCTGTGCCTTCCCCTTCAGTTCGCCAATTCTTCCGCTGATGGCATTTACTTCGGCCTTCAGCTTTTTGTATTCCTCGGTTCCCGGGCGCATGTGCATCAATATGCCATTGAGTTCACCCTGGCGGCGGGTAAGCTCCTTCATGGTCATATTGGTAATGCCGATCGATTGATAAATCGCATCCTGCTGAACCTTTATAGCTTTTAAACGGGCCGACTTCTGGGCATACTCCTCGGTACCTTCCTTCAGCTTCTTCATTTCTTTGGTCAGAAGCCTGGCTTCATCATCCAAAGCTCTCAGCGATTTGCGGGCCTGATCATTGTTGATCACGATCTCAAGCTGAACCCTGTCTATCTTTAAACTCATGATGCCTGTCGTTTTTGTTGCTGCAAAATATTGGTAAGCCGGGCGCGTTCCTCTTCGGTAAACTCATACATCAGGATCCCGATCAGGCGGTTAAGCGATCCGTAAACATTTTTGGAATACCACCGGGTATCCTTTTTCTTTTTCTTTCGTAATTGCTTCGAATTCTGACGGCCCCATAAAGCTTTGTTGGCGCTTTCCTGGTCAAGCAGCGATGTATTCTTGCTGCGTTTGTGGTAATTTATTTCGATAAAGCGGCCATACGCCGGAAAATTCATCACCAGCACCGGGTTTATGCCGTATTTGGTGGTATCGTAAGATATGCTCTCGATCAGGTGGTCCTTATCTTCCTGGCTTATCAGCTTTTTGCTTTCAATGGCATCAACCAACAAATCAGTAAGGTACTCGCCATGCTGATCGAGTACCTCTGCAATAAAAGTAAGTTCGAGTTCTGAGAAGCGTCCTTCCATACGGCAATTTTACAACCGGGCGAAGGGTTGCGAAAGGACATAAAAAAAGTGAGAATTTTCACTTTATTTTACTTCCTAAAACCGATAATCCTCGGTTTATCCCTCTTTAATAAGTCGGGATTACCGACTTATATAACGGGAATTCCCGTTTTTTCGTCACTCAAATAATCGGAATTCCGATTATATATAAAAAGAAAACCGCATTTCTGCGGTTTTAAAACCTGCATGTGCAGGTATTGAATTTACTCTTTTTGGAGGAAATTCAATCGAATTGAATAACCAATTGATCCTTATTCGCTAAATAATCAACCTCGTTCACTGCGCGGGCTTTGTTCAGCCTTTCGCGGGCTTCGGCTACCTTTTCTTTCGATGCCCTGAATTCAGTCCTGGCTTTGTCGTATTCAATCAGATGTTTTTCAACAATGCGATCGCGAAACTCCAAAAATTCATCGTGCCTGGTAAAATAATTGTAAAGTGCATTATAGCACTCCAATTGATAGCGCTCAACCGATTCTTTTGCTTCGGGCTGAACGTTTCTTGAATCAATCCGAAACAACCATCCAAATACAAAACGAAATGGAATTACCATCATTTCGTACTGCTTTCCATCGGCTCCAGTTGTTACCATAGAGGTAACAACTGAACTCAAAATCGGGTCTTCTTTTAGTCTTACAAACTGAGGTTTAAAAGCAATGCCCAAAGCATCGCAAATTGACCTTACGGCGATCATTTTCTCATCAGATTCAATAATCTGAATTTTCACATCATTGATGCGGGCAACTGTGGTAATGTTGTTTTCCATTTTGTTATGTGGTTTTTAAATAGGAAAAACCCCCATTCATTTCGAACACGCCCCGCCAAGAGCGCTACCGGTTTCCCGGTAAAATGAATGAGGGTTTCCCCTTATGTTTTAATACTTTTTTCGAGAACATGTTGGCGGCTTAGTTCGATTCAATATGCAAATATAAGCGCAAAATGCAAATAAACATACATTTCACAAAAAAAACCCCCGCCAATCGGCAGGGGTGGGGAGGCATTGATCTATGTTCAGCGCGACAGGCACTATCTTTACTCCTGGCTTACCATCATCAGCGACTCAACCTGCTTAAACAGATCGTCGTCCGCATCGGTAATCAGGCCATTCAGCAACGAAAGCTGCCATATAATTTCTTCAAATTCAGTACCCGAATAATCCTGATCCTGCTGTACCGACACCCTGAGCGACTGGAATGCAATTTCATGCAAACTCATTCGCATGGCCGTTAGCAGGTCGATGGCTTTTGAAGGCACGCTTTCGTAGTATTTTTCTTTGCCCGTGGTAATATCCCAGGCTTTCCGGTTCGGGAAATCAATAACTAATACCCTTCCCGATAAAGGGTTTTCCGATTTAAGCACATTGTTTTTCATAGAACTTCTCCTAATGGAAAAACCCCCATGCATCCGTACGACAGCCCGCCAAGGCTGCTGCCCGTTGCCGGGCAAGATACACAGGGGTTTCCCCTATTAAGTGTGAAATTACTGTCTATGAACATTTTTGGCGGATTAACGTACTGTAATCTGTGTTCAGCAGATTGCTGCTGCAAATATACACACTATTACACGAAAGTCAATAGTTATTTATAATTAATTGGCACAGCCAGCCCAACACCTGAATCAGTAATGTTAAACGAAAAACCATCACTTATCCGCATAATTTCGCCAGCCTTTCTGGCATGGCTGAAGCTTGTTAAGTAAACCACAAATCCAACCAGAGAGATACCAACTCCAATTATGGCGACATTTCTTTGTTTTTTCTCGAATTTCTTGTAGTCTTCCGGATTATCGTTGGTCATGGTATATGGTAAAATAGAAACAAGAGATCCTGCCATGGTTAATAAAATACCGGTTTGCGCCTGATCGGCAAATTTCATTAAATGTAATCCTGCCTTGCCCGTACTGGAATTTGTTAAATCAATTTCAACATCAGTTTTCTTTTCAGCAACCACTGGCGTTTTTTGAGGCATACCTTTATTGACTTCACCATCCAGCTCATACGAACCAACCTTCGATAATTCAATTGTTGTTTTTTTAACCAAATACTTATCCATATATGTAATTGATTTTGAAACCGTATCAACTGAAACAATTTTACACTTAATAACGGTTCCATCTCTTAAATTAATTACATCCATTTGAGCTGATGCAAATTCTGCCGATAAGGCAATCATTAATACTAAAAAAATTTTTTTCATAACGATAGATTTTAATTGGTTTATCCCTCAAATCTACAAAAAAAACTTTGCGTCTTAGCGTCTTTACGTGAAATATTAAGCCTAACCAAAAAAAAGCCCCGCCAACCGGCAGGGCCACTCCCCATGTGAAAAAAATATTTTTGCCGCCATTCAACCGGTTGTGATTTCCGTTTCTTTTATTTCGTTTTGTTTTTGTTTAAAAATAAAATATCCGGCGGGCCCGGCAACGGTTACAAAAAGCGTTCCGGCAGCCGTGCAGGTAAGCATTAAATCTGAAGCTGTGGTTTTTGGGCCAACAATTACCACATACGCCGCCAATAAAAGGGCTGCATAAATAACCAAACTACCGGTCATACGGCTATTTGACTTAACTCCCTGCGATTCTTCCCAATAACCTACTCCAGGTTCAATTCTGTTTGTCATTTTTAATATTCTGTTTTTATCGTTACTCAGGTAATTTCGAAAACATCAATTCCTCCCAATTCCGGTAAATCATTCGATTCGTTTTAGCATCGTAAGCGCAAACTAATATCTTCCAACTCTTGTAAACGCCCCGCTTTATAATTGGTTCAGGATTATAAACCCGTAAAACTCCGGTAGTGTCAGGAAATCTGTCATCATCGAAATACTTTGGCTGTCCGAAGCAAAAAGCCATGCCTTCATTGCCATCACCCTGACCTGTGCCGGATAGAATAGTCCAATAAACTGTCTTAACGGATGTATCAGAAATTGCAATCTGGTAAACCTGCTTGCCTTTATAGATATTCTCGGCATCGGTCACCATGATGATCTGACTATATCCAGTCAGTGAAATCATTATAAGAATAGTTAACAGAATATTTTTCATGGCATTACTTGTTCTAAAGGTGTGTTAAAACCTATTCGGGATATTCCGGTAATTCAATTGTTTGTCCCGCTAACTTATGATGACAATCGCTCAGGTATTGTATCTTTCCCTCTTTGATGAAAGAATGGCACATTTTACCTGGTGTAAAGTTTTGCACCAGCGAAGGAGATACAGTCGGTTTATCTAAATCGCCATTAAAGAAATCATGGTGTCCGCCTTCACCTTTCAATGCAAAAGCATGATCGTACCCACAACCTAAGCACCAATACAAATACTGAGTTTTAAAAACCACATCATCATGGATGTACTCTATTTTCTTAATTTTCGGCATATTGTTTTGTTTTTAAATTGGGTAAAAAGTTCTAAAGGTGAACTAAGGCATTTTGTAAATTACATTGTAAGCTAAAGTGAATCCGGCTGTATATGAGCAATAGTAAATCAGTCCTTCGGCTACGTATTGCTTCCAGTTCTTACGTTTTCCGATTGGTATGCAAATAGCTGCTATCATTGTGCAGTTTCGCATTGTCCGGCTCAAATGGTAGCCGTCCGTTGTCCAGACTAAAGCCGTTGATGATAAAAAAAACTTTTCTCCGTTCTTTGAATTACCATCTTTCCACTTATTACCCTGCGATTGCTTAGCATCCCAAAATTTAGGGTTTGCATTCGGAAATACGGCATCGAAGTAAGTGTAATTAATTCTAACTACCTCTGCCGTTGCATCTGCAAAGCCACTAATAACAAGTAAGCCTGATTTAATCACCATCGGTTTAATAGCCTCTTTAGGTACGATTTGAGCTGTACCAGATAAGGTTATTAAAATCAATATGGTAATCAGTTTTTTCATTTGTATTTCTCAAATTCAGGTAATTCGATTTTATTATCAATTGCATACAACAAACACTCCGGTTCGGTTGCCCTCTCAACTATTTCACAATCTGTAAAGGTTGTACATCTACTTACTATTTGTGCAGAATTGTCCTTGCTGATTAATAGCGCAAAGTTTTTTATAAATCTCTGTTCCATGTTAGTCCCCCAAATTTACAGTTGTGATTGATTTAGCAGCTTTTAGTGCATCAACAGCCGCTACAACCTCCGCAGGTGGTGAAGCGTAATCGGCATAGTCGTTAATTGTGACAGTTGTCGGAAATGTGCCTGTTTTAGTACGCATTGAATCAAGTAGTAACACCATTTGCGCACTTGTCATTTTTGCAATTCTGTAATTTAACAACTTAAAATTTGTTATATTCGCTGAACCAGTAATATATGTATAACTCCAATTGATATTTGCACCTGATAAATATATAGTTGTTAATCTAGTAGGTAAAGCTCCCGAGTAAGTCCAGTTTATATTTGAACCTAATAATAAAACATACG
This sequence comes from Bacteroidales bacterium UBA4073, assembly GCA_002383425.1. Taxonomy (GTDB): domain Bacteria; phylum Bacteroidota; class Bacteroidia; order Bacteroidales; family Tenuifilaceae; genus Tenuifilum. The sequence continues at coordinate 6,607 of DFYV01000132.1, forward strand.
TTAATCCAGTAGGTAAAGCTCCCGAGTAAGTCCAGTTTATTGAATTTGAAAATAAATTAAGATATGTTAATCCAGTAGGTAAAGCTCCCGAGTAAGTCCAGTTTATATTTGCACCTAATAAATATAAATAAGTTAATCCTGTGGGCAAAGCAGATGTACCGCTTGTTGGTAATATATTTGCATACGCAATTTCTTGCCGTATTTTTTCAACATCAGGGATGTCGTTTAAATTCCACGTTAAAATAGGTGCTGTGCTATTATCTCCAGTATAAAAACTTGTAGATGGGCTTAATATACCATTATGCCCCCCGCAACTCAATACTTTTGACCTGTCAGGTATTACGATAGTTCCGCTACCGTTGTTGGGGCAATTTACTGTTAAAGTATGCTTTCTGAGTAATGCCGTCGGGTCATCATCCCTTGCAACGTCTATAGTAACATCCCCTGTAACAGTCGGAGTAACATCTTCCGAGCAGGTGAATACAAGCGTTGCGGCTGTGGCTGTACCTGATGTTTGGCCTGTAACTGGTAATATCCATCTTACATTAGTTGTCGCTTGTGTCTGATCTGCTCCGTTGGTTGTGCCTTCTGAATTGGTTGCAACTACCC
>DFYV01000075.1 GCA_002383425.1 Bacteroidales bacterium UBA4073
GTATGGTGTAATGGCAAATCTGAAGATATATAAAAGGGTTACGCTGCTTGCTTTGTTTTTTCTTGCTATTTCGTTTGTTTTTAGCCTACTCTATGCTGTTTTGTCACATCAGGAGAAAAAATTTTCGGGTCAAACATCCCTTTTCCCTGCCGAGTTAACTTCGTTGGTCAGCGATGAGGCAATGCAAAACGATGAGGCTTTCCTGAAAGGATTTACCCCATTCTGGCTTTCCGATTCCATTGATGCTGCTCTTAAAGAGCCAATCATAGCAACGGCAAATCTGGTTCTTAATGTTTTGCCCGACGATAAATCGTACATCGTTCATTACGTTAAACTTGTATCAAAATTTTTCCGTAATCAGTATGCGAAAAATCAGTTTACCCCTTGGTTCAATTTCATTACAAACGAGCTAACCAAGGGCAGCTTAAGCTGGGATAATTTGCGTACTCTAATTCGTTTAACCGGGTCGATTGTCGATAGCTCCTATATCTCTATTAACCAATCGCATACATGGAGTGTGTATCCTAAAAATGCTTTCGCTTTCATAGTACAGAATGACAATTTTACTGTCGATTTTTCTGACATCAACCTTATTTGTCGCAGCTATAACCAACGGGATAGCATTTTCATCAGTGGCACATCCGGAAATTACAACCTGATGAATCAGGTTTGGAAAGGGGAAAAGGGTAGGGTTACTTGGAAACGCTCCGGATTCGATGAGCAGAAAATCTATGCCGAACTCAACAAGTATAAAATCGAGATGAGGCAAAACGGGTATAAAGCCGATTCAGTATCGCTTTACTACCCTGAATACTTTAAGAAACCCATTCCCGGACAGCTGGTTGATAAGGTATCGCCAATATTCCAATCCGGAATAATCGATTACCCTGAGTTTAACCCCTACCAGCAATGGTTTGAAGTAAAGAATATCTTTAAGGATATCGATTATTATGGTAATTTCAGGATAACAGGCTCAAAGATGTTTGGAATTGGTCCCGATGGCAGCTTGGCAAAGGTAACCATCTGGCGTAAGGGTAAACCATTTATGGTTTCGGAGGGTAGAATTGTTTTAATTGAGCAATCGCGCCTAAGTGCCGATAAGGCTAAGGTGGTGTTTTATTTTGATAACGACTCCATTTACCATAACGGATTATCCTTTGCATACCTGAATTCCACCAGAACGGTTATGGTTAGCCCAACCGATAAGCTAACCACTCAAAGCCCTTTCTACAGCTCGTACCATAAAATTAACCTGTGGTCAAGCCAGCTGACATGGAATGTTGAGAGCGACGAAATAATCTTCGGCAGCAGCCCTGGCGCTACCATTGCAAAGGCTGAGTTTGAATCAGAAAATTTTTTCAACCAGGATTTTTTCGATAGGATGATGGATGCAAGTAACTTCCATCCGGTGCTTACAGTTTGGAACTATACCCGCAAGGTAAAGAGCAATACCTTTTTGGCAACCGATTTGGCCGTGCATGTGCGCCGGGCACCTGAGGAAGTTAAAATTGCCATGATGTATTTAGCCAAACAGGGTTACGTACTCTACAACTTTGAAACCGATGAGGTAACCATTACCGAGAAGTTAAGGTATAATGTATTAGCTCGATTTGGACGTACCGATTTTGATGTTATTCGCTTTAATTCTACAACTTCGGGCTCCAAGCCAAATGCCCGTCTCGATTTGAATAACATGAACCTTGCCATTGAGGGCGTTAGCTACATTTCCGTGAGCGATTCCCAAAACGTTTTCATATCGCCTTATAGTAAAAGTATTATTTTTCAGAAAAATAGAAACTTTGAGTTTGGGGGTAGTGTAAGGGCTGGCCTGTTTACATTCTTTGGTAAGGTTTTTAGGTTTGATTACTCCCAGTTCAAAATTGAACTCGCTGAGGTTGATTCCATGCTCATTGATTATCAAACCGATTATCGCGATAGTTACGGGCAACGGGTTTTACAGGGTGTTACTAATGCCCTTCATAGCATTTCGGGCGAGATACTTATCGATAAACCCAGCAACAAATCGGGCAGGGAGTTCAATCCCCAATATCCCATATTCAATTGTACAAGTAAATCGTACGTTTACTACGATGCCTCTAATATTTATGGAGGCGTTTATAAACGCGATTCTTTTTACTTTGAAATACAGCCTTTTGTGTATGAGAACATGGATAATTTTGAAAAGGCTGATATGAATTTTAAAGGAATTCTATATTCAGGGAATATTCTTGCTCCCATTGAGGAAATGCTCCGGATACGTCCCGACAACTCGCTCGGTTTTATTACTTCTACACCTGCTGAGGGTTTGGCATTATATAAGGGAAAGGGTAAGGTTTATAACAAGATCGATTTAAGTAATAATGGATTGATTGTCAACGGTAGCCTCAATTACATCACCTCTACTATTCAATCGGATACGATGCTCCTATTCCCCGATTCCATGGTTACCCTTTCATCAAATTTCCTTATTGCTAAAAGGGAAACAGGCATTGAGTACCCAAACGTTAAGGGTGAAAAACATGCCATCAGGTGGTTGCCCAAAGCCGATAGCATGTATATAGAGAAAGGTGAAAAACCTTTCGTGATGTTCGATAGCTTGGCAAATTTAAGTGGAAATCTTTCCCTCCAGCCGTTGGGACTTACCGGAAGTGGCGCTATGAGTATTCCTAACGGTAAAATATCAGCTGCTGCATTTGAGTATTCCTCCAATGCTTTTACCACCAACGAGTCATCGCTCAGAGTATTTAAAACTAATACCGATAGTGTTGCTCTATCCACTCCAAAGGTCAAAGCCCTGGTCAATTTTGACAGCATGGTTGGGGAGTTTATCCGGGTTGATAAAAGTATTTTTGCCTCCCTCGACGCTTTGAGGTACAGTGCTTACCTCGATCGTTTCAGATGGGATATTAAGGGGCACAAAATTTTCTTCGAAACTCCTTTGGTTCAGGACGATGTGTTAGCCGGAAAGTTTAGGGTAAGCAACATGATCGATCATGACAGTATTCCGCCAGGTAGCCTGTTTTTCAGTACCAAACCAGTTGAGGATTCGCTTTACTTTTTTTCTACAAAAGCAGTGTATAGTACCGATAGGGTACATCTGCTTGCCGATAACATAAAGTACATTACTGTTGCCGATGCAACTGTTTTCCCACAAAATATGAGGGTCGAAATAGATGCCTCTGACCGAATGCACAAGTTTACCAATGCGGTTATTAGGGCCAATAACTCTACCGCATATCATATTCTGCACGATGCCGAAGTCAAAATTAACGGGCGTAGGAGCTATGGCGGTTCGGCTTACTACGATTATACCGATGAGCTTGACTCGGTTCAAACCATCTACTTTCCCAAAGTATATTCCGATAATAACATGAATACCTATGCCGAAGGAGTTTTAACTGAGCCCGATAGCTTCATGCTAAGTCCTAATTTTGCGTATATCGGTGATGTTAGCCTTAGCGCTCCCGAAAAGTTTTTGTATTTCAAGGGAGGGGTACAGCCCATTTACAGCTGTCCTGGCACTACCGGTCAATGGGTTAAGTTTGAATCACAGATCAACCCTAAGCGTGTCCTGATTCCTATTGATGAAAATCCCAGAAATATGAATCTTCACCGTTTAATCAGTGGAACAATCGTAGCTGAGGATTCTCTTAAATTATACGGAGGCTTACTCCGAAGTCGCAAATTCTGGGAAGATTCTGCACTTGTTAACGCAACCGGGTTTATGGAGTTCAATAACAATAACCGCCGGTTTACAATTGCCCCCCTTTACAAGTTAGATAACCCCGATACATGCGGTAATAGCGTAAGCCTGCAAAAGGATTTCTGCTGGGTATTTGGTGATGGTAATGTACGGTTACCCATTGATTTAGGGCATATCAGCTCAAAGGTATATGGTAGTGTAATCCATAAGCTCGAGCAAAACGAGGCCACTATCGATGCGGTTATTAAGCTTGATTTTCATTTTAACCCGAAATCCCTGGAGGCTATGGCTAACCAGTTTAGCGGCGCTATTACCCTCGATAAGGTCGATTTAGGCAGTAAGCTTTACCGCAAAATGCTTTACGATTGGCTACCACCAAAGGAAATTCCCGAAGCATTGAATCAGCTCTCTCTCTTTGGCTCATTCACCCAGCTACCCAAAAATTTAGAGAGTACAATTTCGCTCGCCAATGTTAAGTTGAGGTGGGATGCCCAAACAAAATCTTTTGTTTCTGTAGGTAAACTCGGTATTGGTACTATTGGAAATATTCAAGTTAACCGCTATGTAGATGGATTCATTGAGTTCTACAAAGGTCGTTTTAGCGATCGCTTTATTCTTTACATACATATTGGCGATGCCGAGTATTACTCGTTTTACTACGCCAATGGTGTGCTTTTTGTGAGCTCTACAAACCCTGATTTTTATAACCCTATAGTTTCACAGAAAGCCAGCGAACGAAGGATAAAACCCACCAAAAAAATGGCTGGTTTCCGTTACATGATTGGCTCTAAACGCGAGCTGGAAA
>DFYV01000054.1:0-7605 GCA_002383425.1 Bacteroidales bacterium UBA4073
GCCATGGGTCAGGAGTTCTGAAATTCATCTCTTTTCATAATTCTTGCCTTTGTTCTTTCGTTCTTTCGTGCCTTCGTTCTTTCGTGCCATCGTGCCATCGTGCCATCGTGCCATCGTGCTATCTCTCATTGGTTCGCATGCAATGAAAGAGACTTTTCGGAGGTAACTCATAGGTTGATATCGTACTTCTCCAACCTACGGTCGAGCGCTTGTCGGGTTATATTTAGCAGCTGTGCAGCTTCGGTTTTCTTGTAGCCGGTTCGTTCCAGTGCTTTCATTATAATAATTTTCTCAATCAGGTCGAGGTCGAAGATGTCTTCGCCTATAATGCCTGTATTTGGGTTGTTATCGGTTGGGGCTATTAACCCGCTGAAGTTTTTCATGGTAAGCTTTCCGTTTTCTGAGAGTATTATGGCCCGTTCAATCATATTGCGCATCTCCCTGATGTTTCCAGGAAAATTATAGTTTACCATAGTTTTTACAATGGTGGGGTCAATCTGGGTAATTTTTTTGGCCATTCGGGCAGAAATGTGATTAACGTAGTAATCGAACAGAATCGGAATATCTTCCTTTCGCTCGCGTAAGGGCGGAATGTGTATCTGAAATGAGTTTAAGCGGTAGTACAGGTCGCTTCGAAACTTCCCTTCTTCTATAAATTTACTGATATCCTGATTTGTAGCGGCAATGATTCGTACATCAACAGGTATATCGATACTTGAGCCTATTCTTCGGATTTTTCGATCTTCCAGAACACGTAAAAGTTTGCTTTGCATGGCGGGTTGCATTTCCACCACTTCATCCAGGAAAAGTGTACCCCCGTGAGCTACTTCGAACCAGCCTGCCTTATCCTCGTTAGCCCCGGTAAATGCCCCTTTTTTGTGGCCAAAAAATTCGCTTTCGAATAGGGAGTCGGGTATTGCGGAGCAATTTACGGCATAGAAGTACGATTTTTTTCTTGAGCTAAGGAAATGAATGCCACGGGCAACCAGTTCCTTCCCGGTTCCACTCTCGCCAGTTATCAGTACTGTGGTATTTTCGGTTTTGGCAACCTTACCCATAAACTCAATCACTTGTCTTATGCCAAAAGAGTTTCCGATAATTTCGGATCCAATACTTTCAATTAGGTCTTTCGATACCAACGAGTAGGTTTGGCTTATCTCCTTAAGCTGTTCATGGAGCGTAATATACCGTTTGGTTCTTTGAATGGCAGCGCGCATGTCGAGTAGTCGAAAGGGCTTGGGGAAGAATTCAACAGCACCCAATCGCATGGCATTAATAACCGCATCCATATCGCCATGTCCGGTAATCATTATTACCTCAATGTCGGGGTACTCTTCTTTTACCTTGCTTAGCACCTGTAAGCCATCCATTTCGGGTAAGCGAAGGTCAAGTATGAGTATGTCGATGCGATGATCGCTAAGAATACCAAACGCTTCCGATGGGCGTTCGGCGGTTAGTACGGTGAAGCCTTCACCGTCAAGAAATTCCTTAATTTCGTTTCGGAAAACCTTTTCGTCATCAAGGACTAAAATGCTAATGTCTTTCATTTTGGATTGTTTTAAGGGCTAATCTTTTGGAATGGTTATTTCAAATAGGGTGTACTCATTGGGTTCGCTTTCAACACGTATATCTCCCAAAATATCCTTGATGAACCCATAGGAAATGGATAGGCCTAAGCCTGTGCCTTTATCTTCACTTTTAGTAGTAAAGAAGGGATCGAATATTTTTTCAACAACTTTCTGAGGAATGCCTGTCCCGTTGTCCCATACGCTCAGGTAAACGTTTTGTTCATCTTTGCTGGTACTTACTTTTATCTTTTTCCAGTATGTGTTGTCGTTGCTTTTCTTTTCTTTCTCTTGCAATGCGTCCTTGGCATTTGAAAGCAGGTTGAGCAGAACTTGCTCAAGCTTATACTTATCGGCTGTGATGTTAGGCAAATTTTCGTCGAGCGAGGTTTCAATGGTAACACCATGATTTTCGTATTGAGCCGAAACCATAAAAAGGGCACTTTTAACCACATCGTTTATGTTAACCGTTGAGAATGTGACCGGTTTTTGGGTACGTGAGAAATATCGAATGTGGTCAATTATCTTTTTTATGCGCTCAACGTTTTCGAATAACGAATTTAGCTTCTCTTTGAGGTACTCTTCGTTGTAGTTGTTATCCTGTATGCGCATAAGTAAGTTATCGAGCCCCATGGAGATTCCCCCCAGAGGCTGATTTATTTCGTGAGCAATACCAGCTGCAAGCGTTCCCATTGATTCGAGTTTTGATTTTTGCGACAGGAGTTGCTGTTGCTTTTCCTGTTTTTTTATTTCCTCAATCATGCGACGCTCAAGTTCACGATTTATCTCAGTGATCCGTTGTTCGGTTTCCTTTTGCTTGGCTATTTCCTTTTGCTTGTTTCGGAAAAGTATAACAAGTAGTAATAGAATAATGGCAATAATAACAAGCAAGGAGATAAGAAATTGCATTTGGTATTTGGACTTTGCAATTTGCAGCTTTTGTATCTCAGAGTTTTGCTTTAGGATTTCGTTTTCTTTTTCTTTTTGCGATATTTCGTACAGGATTTGAAGCTTTGCAAGTCGCTGTCCGGTTTCTTCGTACTGCAAGGAATCTCTTAGTTCAACCCACATTTTGTGGTAGTTGAGAGCATCCTTGTACCGCCCTTGTGCTTCGTTGATCACCGAAAGGTATCGGTAAACATCAGCTTTAGATGACGAAAGGTTGTTTTTTTGTGCTATGGTTAACGCTTGGTTTAAAAAGTGCGATGAGGTTGGGTAATCGTTAAGCTGAAAATGGCAGAGCGAAATATTAACCAACGCAGTAATGGTTGTTGGAATATCGTTATGCTTTACGGCAATGTTATTACATTGGGTGTAGTAGTTAATGGCCTGATTGTAATTTCCTTTTTCAAAGTAGTAATCGCCTAATCCCTGAAGGCTTAGGGTAATGCCTATGGTATCAGAAGCATTGTTGCTAATTATGTACGATAGGTTGAAGTACTGGAAGGCACTGTCGTACTTTTGGGTGAGCATGAACACCCCGCCTATCTCGTTTAGCATCTTGCTGTACAAAACCGAATCGGATAGTTTTACTGCAGCCTCGCTTGCCTTTTTGAAGTAATCGAGGCTGGTTCTTAAATCGCCTGAATTTTTGCTGGCTTGTCCAAGCAGGTTAAGAATTGTTATTAAAGTTTTATTTTTGTTGTAAGCTGTAACCTTTTGGGAACTTATCAGAGTTAACGCTTCGGAACCATACTGTATGGCACGTTTGAAGTTTTCCTGGCTTAAGTGCAGGTTGCCAAGTTTAATCAGCATTTCAACGTAAATCTCCTTATCCTGAATTTCCTTAAGGGTTCTAATACCCGCTTCGAGCTGTTGTATGGCTAAATCGATGTTTTGGGCCGATTCGTTAGCCTTAACCATTCCCAGCAGCGATTTTGCAGCATATTCAGGTTTGTTGATTGAAGTGTAAAGGTTGGTAGCCCTATTGTAGTATCTGTGCGAGGTTTCATATTCACCAAGGCGATAGTTTGCCTCGGCAAGTAGTTCCAGTGCCAGTGCTTCGGAGAACGAATCACCATCATTTTTAGCTGCGACCAGTGCTTGCAGACCAATATCGAGACAGCGGTCGGGTTCGCTGTTTAACAAGGCCTTACCCTGTACTATCAGGTTGGCAGCTTCTGAACTGCCTTTAACCACCTCTTGAGGTAATGTATCGGGCTGGCCCAGGCTGGTAAGCACTAGACCTGCCATGGTTAGCTTAAGCAAGACTATGCGGAGTAACTTTGCCATTTTAATTTATTCTTGCTAATATAGTAATATTCTGAAAAATGGTTACTTTTATGGGCCTGAATAATTTTGTGAGTATGCTTTTCAAAATGAAGAATTACCTATCGCTGGTAAAATTTAGCCACACAATTTTTGCAATGCCCTTTGCCGTTACTGGTTACTTTTTAGCTTACTATGGGGTGCCACTGAGCCCCGATTGGTTACTTTTTCTGAAGATTTTGCTTTGCATGGTTTTTGCCCGCAATGCTGCCATGAGTTTCAACAGGATAGTTGACCGCCACTTCGATAAGTTGAATCCCCGTACCAATGGGCGCGAAATTCCCAGAGGCGTTTTATCGTCTAAGGCGGTACTGGTGTTTACCCTGATCAATTCAGCGCTTTTTATTTTTACCACCTATTTTATAAATCCTTTGGTTTTTTACCTATCGCCTATTGCTTTAGCAATAGTACTATTTTACAGTTATACAAAGCGTTTTACTATGTTTAGCCATCTTATTTTGGGGTTGGGACTTTCGCTTGCCCCTATTGGGGCATACCTGTCAGTTACCGGAAAATTCGACATAATTCCTGTTCTTTACTCCCTTTTAGTCATGTTTTGGGTAGCTGGTTTTGATATTATCTATGCGCTTCAGGATGAGGAATTCGATCGCAACACAAAATTGCACTCCATTCCTGCTGCCCTTGGTGCACGCGGGGCTCTGATTATTGCTTTGGTTTTACATTTTATTAGCGCATTATTAGTTGTTGTAATCGGTTTCATGGCAGGTTTTAACTTTTATTACTGGATTGGTGCGGTTATTTTCATATCATTAATGGTACTCCAGCATTTCCTTGTGCGACCAACCGATATTTCAAAAGTCAATATGGCGTTTGCCACTACCAATGGAATGGCAAGTGTGTTATTCACAATTTTCAATATTTTATCAATTTTAAACTTTTAGAGATATGAAGAAAAGATTAGTACTATTAGGTGTTGCTTTAGCAATACTCGGATGTTCAGGGAACCAGAATGTAAAAGTAGAGGATTCAAAGGAACAGCCTGAAAAACAGGTTTATGCTGAAACCACAATCGATTCGCTACTATTAAATTCCAAACATTTTGAGGATAAACCAGTGCGGATTGCTGGTATTGTCGATCACGTTTGCATTCATAGTAGCAAAAAATTAACGCTTTTAGGCAAATCAACAGGGGCAACCCTTAAGGTAACTGCATCGGATTCTGTTCCCCAATTCGATATGACGTTGAAGGGGGCCAGGGTTGAGGTCACCGGCATTTTAAAAAGGGTAGTGGGTCCTAATGAAACATGCGAGAATGAGACAAAGACTGAGACAGAGACCGAGATAGAGACTGCCAATAACCCGGCTGATCAATACTACGTGGAGTGCCATAGCATTAAGGTATATTAATCTCATGTCGTTTTCGAGGTTTTTGCGGGTAATTCACAGGGACTTCAGCTACTTTTTTACGGGAATGATTTTGATATACTCCGTTACGGGGATTCTTCTAAATCATTCCCATGAATTGAACCCGTACTATTCCATCAATGTTAAAACGGTAAGGGTTGATATTCCAAAGGACACCTCTATGGTCAATGAACAATTGCTTCTGGAAGTATTCAAACCTTTTGGCGAAAATGAGATTCGTTCGTATTACTACCCCGATTTGTCAACCCTTAAGGTTTTCCTTAAAAACGGAACGGCTACGGTTAACCTCACCGATCAAACGGCACTCATTGAAAACAGCCTCCGTCGCCCTATTCTTTACGAGTTAAACTTGATGCACCGTAACCAACCAAAATCTTGGTGGACATGGTTTAGCGACCTATTTGCGGTTGTCTTAATTATCATCACCATTACTGGCTTATTCCTGATTAAAGGGAAGAATGGCATTACCCGGCGAGGGGCAGTATTAGTTACCGCAGGCTTACTGTTGCCAATTTTGGCCATGTTCATTTTTTTCTGATCCCATTCGAATCAATCTTTTTTTGGGGATTTTTTATCCCCTTTTTTATTTTGAAATCGTCCCCCGATTCGTATAAATTTTTATTTTTGCGGTAATGGATACTCTATGATGTTGATTTTTAAGGAAAACATACATTTAAGGTTTGCCGCAAAATACGTGTTCCTGAATATCAAGAACCGCGATAGGTTCTAATTTCACATTTCTGGTAGATTTACTCTGGTCTTTTTCACTTTGGGTTAAATCAATTTTAGCTAAATTAAATCGATAAAATTTTTCAATCAAAACATTACATAAATATGGAACTGCCATTTGCTGAATCGTATAAAATCAAGATGGTTGAGCCAATTCATCGAAGTACACGCCTGGAGCGTGAGCAATGGATTAAAGAGGCTAAGTACAACCTATTCAACCTGCGAAGCGAGCAGGTTTACATTGATTTGCTAACCGACTCCGGTACAGGTGCTATGAGCGACCGTCAATGGAGCGCAATCATGCTGGGCGATGAGAGCTATGCAGGGGCATCGTCGTATTTCAACCTGAAAAATGCCATCAGTAATATTCTCGGCTTTGAGTATGTGATGCCCACCCATCAGGGGAGGGCAGCCGAAAATGTACTATTCTCGGTTTTAGTGAAGGAAGGCGACTTTGTTCCGGGAAATTCACATTTCGATACCACTAAGGGCCATATTGAATTCCGCCATGCCCATGCTGTCGATTGTACTATTGACGAAGCAGCTAATACCGAGCTTATCCACCCTTTCAAGGGTAATGTCGATCCGCAAAAACTCGACGATTTCCTCAAGAAACATCATGGTAAAGTACCTTTTGTAATAGTAACCATTACCAATAATACTGCCGGAGGGCAGCCGGTTTCCATGAAAAACCTCCGTGAGGTTAGGGAGATATGCAACCGCTACGGTAAACTTTTGGTTTTTGATTCCGCACGTTTTGCCGAGAATGCCTATTTCATCAAAACTCGTGAGGCTGGGTATGCCGATAAAAGCATAAAGACAATTGTGCGGGAGATGTTCTCCTATGCCGATGCCATGACCATGAGCAGCAAGAAGGATGCCATTGTTAATATTGGCGGATTTATCGCCATGCGCGATCAGGAGCTTTGGCGCCAGTGCGCCACGTTCAATATTATGTTCGAGGGGTACGTTACCTATGGTGGTATGTCGGGTCGCGACATGAATGCCCTTGCCGTTGGTCTCGATGAGGGCACCGAGTTCGATTACTTAGAAACACGTATCAGGCAGGTTGAGTACCTTGGCAAGCGGCTCGATGAGTTTGGCATCCCCTACCAAAAACCTGCAGGTGGCCATGCCATTTTTGTTGATGCAAACAAAGTGCTTCCCAACATCCCGCGTGAGCAGTTCAGGGCACAAACCCTTGCCATAGAGCTATACCTTGAAGCAGGGATAAGAGGTGTTGAGATTGGGGCGTTGCTTGCAGACCGTGATCCCGAAACGCACGAGAATCGTTTCCCTACGCTGGAACTTTTACGCCTTGCTATCCCTCGTCGTACCTACACCAACAACCATATTGATGTTGTGGCCGTTGCTCTTAAGAATGTTTACGACCGTCGGCATCAAATTACCTCTGGCTTGCAGATAGTTCGGGAAGCACCAATTATGCGGCACTTCACTGTGGAACTGAAACCGGTTTAGCAAAGTAATAAAGAGTTGAGGGGTTGTCGGAAAAAGTTTCGACGGCCCCTTTTTTCGTATCTCTATCCCGAAGAGGTTTAAAAAGTAGGTACTACCCTTATTTTAGTGGTTAAATATTTATATTATATAAAACAATGTTTAAATATAGCTATAAATATGGTTTAAATGTGGTTTAAAT
>DFYV01000054.1:7634-7898 GCA_002383425.1 Bacteroidales bacterium UBA4073
AATTACACATTTTTGATTATTGTAATACTTATTTTCATTCCAATTATAATAAGGTAATAAGGTTGATGTTAATATCTCAATATTTGTACTAAGGTCAATGGTACAAAAAATAAGGTTCATAATCAAAATAAAAACCTTACTTTTTTACAAATAACCTTAGTATAATAAACGATAAATTTCTTTTAACCTTATTACCTTATTTTGTTAAAAGTTTCAAAGCAAATACAATTTGTAAAATGCAAATGTAGAGTTATATTTTACAAC
>DFYV01000151.1 GCA_002383425.1 Bacteroidales bacterium UBA4073
TTTGTTTTTTAGTGTAGGGTAACCTCATCATACCTAAATAGAAGATTTCCGAACGGCCAAGCTCCTATAAGTGAAGTTGTAATTTTTTTGTTACATTAGAAGTACATGTCGAGCAATCAGGTTAACCTGCTGCTCCAGCTTACGAACTACTTTCTGAAACTCAGAAACAAGCACCATAACCTGCTCAATGATAGTAAAACCCGATCCCTTTCTCATCATCAGAAATTTTAGTGGTGCATAATTTGGAATTATCGAAAGAATCGGGTACTTTTGAAATGGCTATCTGCGAAGGATGGTTTAGTTCAACAAAATGTTTATGCCATAAGGGTTTCAGAGGTAATTCAAGCATTCTGCCCCGCTCGAACTTCGGTGTTCGTGGAAAGGATAGTAGTAAGCAATTTATTACTGCACCTAGCCTCAACCTTTGGGCGCAATAGTTTAATAACTTATGGAAAGGGAGTAGAAAGATGAACCTATTCAACAAACGAGTTATCAGTATTATGGCTAGAATTATTATATCCATACTACTTGGAATGTTTGTTCTTATAATGGCATCATTTATGATAATGTCTTTACAGAACCTGCCGGATCTGATGAAATCCAAACCATGGATAGGAGGATTCATCAATCATACCACAATGTTAGTTATTTCTATCATTATAATGTTACTTTTAAGTAAAAGTAAAATTTCAACTTACGGTTTCAAGTCAGCAAGGAATATCCAGCTAAAACCAATTATTTTATTGAGTCTTAGTATTGGTATTATTGGAGCTTTAATACAATCTTTCTTTCCAATAAAACAGTTCGATTCCATAGAAAATTTTCCTTTATCCAAATAGTCATTTTTATTTGGATTTATGCAAGCATCTGTGAAGAGGTTTTAACACGAGGATTGATTCAGGGCTACCTTTCCCCTTTAACTAAATATAGATTTACTGTATTTAAAGTACCTATTAGTCTTCCTGTGCTGATAAGCGCTTTATTTTTTGCATCAATGCACCTTATGCTATTAACAACTGGTATGGGCATTGCCACAGTGTTTAACATCATATTATTTGCGTTTATATTGGGAATTATTGCCGGATATTATCGAGAAAAAACAGGAAGTTTGATTACTGCAATAATTGTCCACATGCTTTTTAATGTAGGAGGTACTTGTGGAGGTTTGTTGATTGAATTATTTAAGAAAATATAATTGACAATAGAAAAATGAATAAAGAAAAATTAATACGTCTAATAAATACACCTCTGACCATCGCGTCCCACCTTAATCAGCATTGAACTACACCAGCCAGGTTCTGGGCTATGGCTTAATGATGATTTTAAGACTTTTGAAAAAAATGTTCAGAAAATGGGTGTTAAACCAAACCCTACCATAGGTACAGATGGCCAGAATGGTTTTCAAGGCGGGATATACCCCAAAAGCTGGACGACCAGTTAAACTTCAAAAAGTATTAAATTGGCATGATGAAAAAAGAGAGAACGCATTATGATCGGGTTCAAACAAAAGGCAGTTGAACTTTCGGATGTCCGGTGTAATGTAAGAGATAATTCCGAAGAGTTGGGGAACCTTCAGGAATTGCCATACCTCTGCATGAATATGTTTTTATATTGCATTCAATTTAAAAGAAAATAAGATGAAACAACGATTAAGTAATGTGTTTTTAAAAACTACATTTAGGTTGAACGGGCTGATTTTGTTGCTGGCATTTTCTACTTTGTACATGGCAGGTTGTAGCAAAGACGATCCTCCCCCGCCTGAAGTTAAATGGAAATTGGTTTTTCAGGATGATTTTAACGGCTCGGAGGTAAATCAGTCGGTCTGGGGTATGTATGATGGTCCCGGACATGCAGGGAATGGGTTAAGACGTCCCGAGGCGTTTTCCGTGGCGGACGGAATCCTTACGATTACGGCAAAGATGATTGACAGCCAGCTTGTATCGGGTGGTATGGCCCATAAGCAAAATTTTACTTACGGTAAGTTCGAAGCACGGGTCCGAGCCGATGAAGATACGAGTTTCGCTACCAGCGCAGTATTGCTTACCTGGCCTCAAAGTGAAAACTGGCCTATTGACGGCGAAAACGATTTTTATGAGACAACTACTAACGACCGCCGTAGTTTCCATACGTTTATCCATTATGGCGCCGACAACAGACAGTTTCATAAAGAACACAACTTCGATGCCATGGAATGGCTTACAGTAGCCATGGAATGGCATAAGGACTGGATTAAAATCTATGTGAACGACACTTTACAATGGACGCTTACCGAAAAATACGCCATACCGGATGTTCCGCATCATCTGTGCATTCAGCTGGATGCTTTTAAAAAAACAATGGCTGGTGTTACCCGTATGCAGGTGGATTGGGTGAAAATTTATAGCCAAAAATAAGTTCTCTCGTAACGGGGAAACGCTATAAGAGTCCCTTCGAGAAGTTATTTTTTGCCCTTTTACATTCCTCAGTCTGGCATGGTTTTGTGCATTTGTTTTTTAGTGTAGGGTAACCTCATCATACCTAAGCAGCAAATTCCCAACGGCCATATGCTGAGTAAATGAAGTTGTAATTGTTTTTTAAACATTATAAGTACATGTCGAGCAATCTGGATAACCTGTTACTCCAGTTTACTGTCAACTTTCTCAAACTCAGAAACAAGCACTTAGCCTGCTCAACAATAGTTAAACCCAATTTCCTTTTCATAATCAGAAATTTTAGTGGTGCATAATTTGGAATTATCGAAAGAATCGGGTAGTTTTGAAATGGCTACCCGCGAAGAAAAGGTTTAGTTCAACAAAAACTAGTTTTTTTGTTTTGTTTTAAAATTGATAAAATGTTTTTCATTTTCAGTTTAAAAATCCAATTCTATGAGACGACTTGAAACCCTGATGCTGATTGTATTGCTGTTGGCTTTTACAACTACCATTCCTGCTCAGGAAAATAATGAGAGGCCATATACCTTTCTACTTACCGGTGCTTCATTTGCAACGCCCAACAACGGCTGGTTTGAGGTGGGCTGCAACCTGGTGGGGGCAACACCCATAAACCGTGCCATCGGCGGCGAGGCCATTGCCGATGCGGCTAACCGGATGGCAAAAGGGACACTCTACTCAAAAGAAGAGCTGGAGGAGATTGACGCTTTGGTGATCATGCAGGTACACGATAAGGATGTGTTTGATGAATCGCAGCTGAAACCAAAATATACCGACTACCAGATACCTTTCGACCGCAGCAATTATGCGGCCGCCTTCGATTACGTCATAAAACGTTACCTCACGGAATGCTATAACCTGAAGTTTGATGAGACATCGAAATATTACAACAGCCGCATGGGTAAACCGGCAGTAGTTGTGCTTTGTACCGACTGGCACGACGGGAGGGTAACCTACAACACATCGGTGCGTAAGCTGGCCGAAAAGTGGGGACTTCTGGTGGTGGAATTCGATAAATATATCGGATTTTCTAAGAATGCGTTGCATCCAGTGACGGGCAAGCAGGTGAGTCGTTTGTATGCTGTTGATGAGCAGGAAATTGCCGGAGAAACTTACGGCTGGCATCCTGAAAATGGACAGGATAAATATATACAACGCCGCATGGGTGCTATCTTTGCCGACACCATGCGCAAAATTTTTCCTGTAAAATATTGATAAATGCCAACAACACTCGATGCTCTAATATAAGCAAGTAAAAAAGTAGAATAACTTTTTTCCAAGGTTAGATAACAGCCGATAACGACAGTTAGACAAAAATTACCGTAAGGGTACATCGTTTACGGATACCCTTTTTCGATTTACATCAGGAATCGAGCCTGCAGTAAATCAGGCCAGACAACTTCCAGTTCAGCGGAGTTTTACGCTGTCGATAACTGAACCGTTTTTGGTGAGCTCGCCGAAGGCAAAATGCCATATACTAAGATGTTGCAAACTTTGCCGGGCGAGAACCTGCCAAAATACCCCTGCAATCGCAGCCAAGGACAGTTTTCGTCAATCTTTATCATCATTCTCAAAGTTTTGTTACAGTTCAAGGACTTTACTATACTATCTCCGTATCTTGTGGTAATGCAGGACACACGGTGAACCGCTAACAGGCAATATATCAAATGGCAGGAATGCATTAAATTCAGGCATTGTAACTTTTTTTAACTGCATCGTAACTTGTTAAGTTTACACCTTGCAAATCACCGCAAATCATCTTACCAGTTGCTATAGACAACTTATTTATTTATTAAAAGTTAATCAAAAATGAAAACCTTTTAAGACTAAAACCTTTTGTAAAGGTTACTTATAACTAAAAAATAGTAACTTTGAATGAAATTAATCAATTAAAGTATAATGCTAACAAAAGATTATATCAAAGGTTTAAAAAACAGTGGCAATGGTGCTATTGGACATCTGATAAAAAAATATCAAGATGTTGGAACTTTGATATTCATCCTTGAAAATCTGGGACAATTACCAAAAGATTTTGACGGAAGTTTTTTGCCTGACCTACTCTCCCATAAAAACTCAACCGTACGACTTTGGGCGATTAAAACAATTGGAAAACTGGAAAATGAAGAATACTTACCCATTCTCAAACAGGTTGCCATTAACGACAGCGACACAAGTGTTAGACGTGAAGCAGTTTCATCAATAGGTCGAATGAGAACAAAAAAGGGGCTAAGTATTTTAACAGATATACTTCAAGACAATGACCCAAAAATCGTTTGCCAAGCTATTCGTGGGCTACTGGTTTTCAAAGGGGACAGCAAAGTCGATGACAGCTTAAAACCTTTACTAAATCACGAAAACGAAATGGTGCGAACTGTTATTTACAAAGAATATTTCTCAGAGCAAAAGGACAAAAACGAACAACCACACCCCGAGAGTTACGACTACCTGAAAAATGTTGTGGTCAATGCTGATACTATTGAAGTTATGAAACTACTCAAAGACGAGAGTATTCATTTGACCTTTACTTCCCCACCATACTATAACGCCAGGGATTACTCAATTTACCCAAGCTATAAGGCATATTTACAGTTTCTTGAGAACGTATTCCGTGAAGTTTACCGTATTACAAAAGAGGGGCGTTTCCTAATACTAAATACTTCACCAATAATTATTCCTAGAATTAGCAGAGCACACAGTAGTAAACGATATCCTATTCCATTCGATATTCATCCTTACCTGGTGGAAATGGGCTGGGAGTTCATTGACGACATCGTTTGGATGAAACCCGAAGCAAGCGTAAAAAATAGAATTGGCGGTTTTCAGCAGCATAGAAAACCGCTTGGCTACAAGCCAAATTCAGTAACTGAGTACTTAATGGTTTACAGAAAATCAACCGAAAAACTTTTGGATTGGAACATTCGCCAGTACGATTGGAAAACTGTTCAGGATAGCAAAGTACCAGAAGGTTATGAAACAACAAATGTTTGGAAAATTGACCCATGTTTCGATAAAGTTCATTCTGCAGTTTTCCCTGTTGAACTCTGCAGAAGAGTGATTCAATACTATTCATACAAGGGTGATTTGATTTTTGACCCCTTTGCAGGTAGTGGTACAGTGGGTAAAACTGCAAAAAGTTTAGGTCGTTATTTTTTCCTGACAGAGAAGGATGAAAAATATTTTAACTATATGAAATCAAAAAAATCGAAAGATTTATTTGACAAATATGAAACAAAATTTTTAACCATTAACGAGTTCGAACAAACAATAAAGTGATTATGCCATTGAATGTAGAAGCAAAGAAAAATATAATCAAAAAGGTTATATCAAATCAAGATTACCGCGACGAAGTTTTAGTAATAATTGATGAGATATTCTTAGATTACTGTATTAATTTTTTCAAGCAAGTTGTTTTTGCGAAAATTGATGCCCTTGGTGAAGGTTCTGATTGGTATAAAAAAGTGTTTCTCAATCCTGATTTGCCAAAAGAACAAATTGCAATCAATTCAGGATTGAATATGAAATCAATTACCAATGCTTTCAATTCATCAAAGAAAGAAATAGTTATTCAAGCATCCTATGAAAATTACAATAGATTACAAAAAACAATTGAAGATTTAGTTTCTAATGGAAACAATTTTGAAGTAAAACTATCTATAAAATTTAAGGATGTGTCTGTTGATTTAACTGTTGCCGAGAGTTTAATAGTAATAAACACTATTGCGGTAAAACGAGCTGAAATACGAGGCGGAATGTGGAGTGCAGTAGGAAAACAAATTGAAAAACCCTTAATGACAACACTTTGTAAGCTTTTCAATGTTCCGTTTGAGTATCATATTCAAGAAGGTAATCCTGATAGTTTCCGAGAGGTTGATTTTTATTTGCTTTCTAAAGATGGGAAAAAACTTAGAACAGAAGTAAAGCTTATGGGAAAAGGAAATCCAGAAAGTGCTGATGCAATTTTTGCAAGAGAGCCAGCAATATTTTTAGCCGATAAGCTATCTGATAAAAACAAACAGCAAGCAGAAAATTTAAATGTTCAATGGATAGAGTTACGAATCGATGGAGGTTACAAACGTTTTCAAGAAGTGCTTAACGCTTTAAATGTTCCTAACAGTGACTTTAACGGAAACTTAAACACACGATTAGATGAAATATTGAAAGAAATCTATGATGAATAATAAGACTACAGATAATGAAATCGGGTAGGTAAGGAAAATCTCACCTCTTATTCGGCGGTGTTTTGTGTATTTGTACTTTAGTGTAGGGTAACTGATTTATGAGATTGTTCCGCTAAGTTCATAAAGGCCTTCACGGGGAGCCATTTCCCATGCGGGTTTTCTGCCATTTGGCCTACCATTGCGGTTTGGATTCCCCTGTTCCCTTAAAGAATCAGATTGTTTTATCCCTAATAATTTCGACCCCACCGCCTCATTTCAATTCATTCTTTAAAATCGCTACACTATTTAACCTGTTTTTCCTATCTTTGCGGGTTGAAATCAGCTTAATAAAATCGGGTTGTTATGGACTATAACTTCAGGGAAATTGAACAGAAATGGCAAGATTACTGGCGTACAAATAAAATATATAAGGTTGATATTGATCATAGCAAACCCAAGTACTACGTGCTTGACATGTTCCCTTACCCTTCGGGTGCCGGACTTCATGTGGGGCATCCCTTAGGATATATCGCATCCGATATTTACTCACGCTACAAAAGGCTCAACGGTTTCAACGTGTTACACCCCATGGGGTATGATGCATTTGGCCTGCCAGCAGAACAATACGCCATTCAAACCGGGCAACACCCGGCCATAACCACCGAAAGCAATATCAAGCGCTACCGCGAACAGCTCGATAAAATTGGGTTTAGCTACGATTGGGATCGCGAGTTCCGCACGTGCGACCCCAAGTACTACAAGTGGACCCAATGGGCTTTTATAAAAATGTTCAATCATTGGTACAGCAATAAAACTCAAAAAGCTGAACCAATAGAGAATCTTATTGCTGAATTTGAACGCAACGGTAATGCCGATGTTAACGCAGCTTGTAGCGATGTTCGCACATTCACCGCTTCCGAATGGAAAACCATGGACGAAAAGACCCAACAGGAAGTGCTACTTGCTTACCGCCTTGCCTACCTGGCCGATGTGATGGTTAACTGGTGCCCTGCGCTGGGTACCGTATTGGCTAACGACGAGGTGAAGGAGGGTGTATCGATACGTGGCGGATATCCCGTTGAACAACGCAAGATGCGCCAGTGGTGCCTTCGAATATCGGCCTATGCCGAACGTCTGCTCAACGACCTTGAGCAACTCCACTGGTCCGACTCCCTCAAGGAGATACAGCGTAACTGGATTGGTAAATCCGAAGGTGCTGAGATTTGGTTCCGCATTGATGGCAGCGAACGTAAAATCCTAATTTTTACCACCCGCCCCGATACTATTTACGGCGCTACTTTTATGGTACTTGCCCCTGAAAGCGAACTCGTTGATGAGCTAACTACTCCTGAGCATGTCGAAAAAATGGAAGAATACCGCCAGGAGGTAAAACGCAAAACCGAGCGCGAACGTTTAGCCGAAGCCCGCAAGGTTACCGGTCAATTTACAGGTAGCTATGCCATAAACCCTTTCACCAACCAACGTATTCCCATTTGGGTAAGCGAGTACGTTTTGGCAGGTTATGGTACAGGCGCCATTATGGCAGTTCCTGCACACGACAGCCGCGACTTTGCCTTTGCAAAAACCTTTGGCTTACCCATTATTCAAACCGTTATTCGCCCCGGCGAACAGCCTACCAATCCTGAATCGTGGATTGAATCGTACGATTCAAAGGAGGGAATGGTAATTAATAGCCCATTAATAAATGGTTTACAGGTTAAAGAGGCCATTTCAAAGGTATGCGAGGTGATAGAATCACGCGGAATAGGGAAACGCAAGGTTAACTATCGCTTACGCGATGCCATTTTCAGCCGTCAGCGCTACTGGGGCGAACCATTCCCAATTTACTACAAGGATGGCATACCTTACCCACTCACCGAGAACCAACTCCCCCTTGAATTACCCGAAATTGATGCATACCTCCCAACCGAAAAGGGAGAGCCTCCCCTTGGCCGCGCCAAAAACTGGCATACGCCGGAAGGATATCCCTACGAACTAAGCACCATGCCTGGCTTTGCTGGTTCATCGGCTTACTACTTACGGTACATGGACCCACACAACGATAATGCCCTTGTTTCACCCGAAGCTAACCAGTACTGGGAAAATGTTGACCTTTACATTGGTGGTACCGAACATGCAGTAGGGCATCTGATTTACTCAAGGTTCTGGAATAAATTCCTTTACGACCTCGGAGTTGTTTGCAAGCACGAACCATTCAAAAAGCTTATCAACCAGGGAATGATTCAGGGCCGTTCAAACTTTGTTTACCGAATCAAGGGTACAAATCAATTCGTTTCGTACAATCTCAAAGATAAGTACGATATAACTGCCATTCATGTTGATGTTAACATGGTAAGCAACGATATACTCGATATTGAAGCATTCCGGAAATGGCGTCCTGAATTCGAAAATGCCGAATTTATTCTGGAGGACGGCAAGTATATATGCGGATGGGCTGTTGAAAAGATGAGTAAAAGCATGTGGAATGTGGTAAATCCCGATACCATTGTTGAACGCTTTGGTGCCGATACCCTTCGCATGTACGAGATGTTCCTTGGCCCTATTGAGCAAAGCAAACCATGGGACACCAATGGAATAGATGGCGTACACAAATTCCTCCGTAAGTTCTGGCGGCTATTCCACAATGCACAAAATGGCTTCTCCGTTTCCGAGGCTGAACCTACAGCTCAGGAGCTTAAGGTTCTTCATAAAACCATCAAAAAGGTTACCGAGGACATCGAAAAGTTTAGCTTTAACACTGGCGTTTCGGCTTTCATGATTTGCGTTAACGAGCTTACCGACCTAAAATGCAGCAAGCGTGCCATACTTGAACCATTAACCATTCTAATTGCGCCCTACGCACCTCATATCGCCGAAGAGCTTTGGCATCTGCTTGGGAATGAAACATCGGTTAATGTTACCACATGGCCAAAATTTAACGAGGATTACGTTAAGGAATCAACCTTCAGCTGTCCCATTTCGTTTAATGGGAAAACCCGCTTTGCCATTGAACTGCAATTAAACCTTTCAGCCGACGAAGTAGAAAAGATTATTCTTGCCGATGAAAACACCAAAAGATATCTCGATGGCAAACAACCCAGAAAGGTAATTGTGGTGCCTAACAAAATCGTAAATATTGTTGTTTAGTCAAAAAAAATTGTTAGGTTCACAAAAATTGTTTATCTTTAGTTAACCCTTATAAATCATCAACATACTTTAAAAACACACAACAGAAAGGAGTACGATATGGAGAAATCGGACAACAAAACCAAATCGTTCAAGGATTTGGTAGTATGGCAAAAAGCCCATGCATTTGTGCTTAGTATTTACCAACAGGTAAAAATCTTTCCCGACGATTATCAGGCTAATGTAGGCGACATGCTTTGTGAGAGCGCCACAGCAATTGCTACCAACATAGTTGGTGGTTATAAAAAGAAAGAGCGCGAGGAAAAATTGTTCTTCCTAACAACTGCTCAGGAAGCCCTTGAGGATTGCAGGTACTATATTACCCTTGCAACCGATTTACAGCTTCTGGATTCGTTCCAGGCCGACGAACTTGAGAATAACCTCAACGAGGTTAGCTACTTGCTTAACTCCTACGCCCGCTCCATCAAGCGCCGTAAGGATGAGTACAGAAAAGATGATGAACCCAAGGAAGAGTAGTTTGAGTTAGCTGAAGAATGAGTACGACTAATGTTATTAAAACAGTCCGATCCTATGCCATCATAGTGTTCGGGCTGTTACTTTATGCCCTATCGTGGACAGCCTTTTTAATACCACATAAGATTACTGGCGGAGGTGTATCAGGTATAGGTGCCTTAGTTTTCTATGCTACTGGCATACCAATGGGATACACCTACTTTGTTATCAACATCGGCCTAATACTCATTGCCATTAAAATGCTGGGTGCAAACTTTGGGGTTAAAACCATTTTTGGCGTAACCGTAGGAGCATTGTTGCTTTCGGTTTTACAAATGACCATAAAGATTGCCCTGGTCGAGGATAAGTTTATGTCCACAATTATTGGTGGGGCACTGGCAGGGGTTGGTCTTGGCATCGTTTTTACCCAGGGTGGCAGTACCGGTGGAACCGACATCATTGCCATGATAATAAACAAGTACCGCAACATTAGCCCAGGCAGGGTAATAATGCTTTGCGACGTTTTTATTATTGGATCGTCATTCCTGGTGCTGCTCGATCTTGAACCTGCCAAACGTATCGAAACCATTGTGTATGGCTACGTAGCCATGGCAATAACAGCCTACTCACTCGATGCCGTTCTATCGGGAAGTAAACAATCGGTACAGGTTTTTGTATTTTCGAAACGTTACCAGGAAATTGCCAACCGAATTACTTCTGAAATAAACCGTGGTGTAACCGTTGTTGATGGCATGGGCTGGTACACCAAGGAGCCACAAAAAGTGCTAATCTCCCTTGTACGAAAACATGAGGTTAGCTATGTTTATAGAATCATCAAGGAAGTTGACCCCGAAGCCTTTATTTCGGTTGCTACGGTTACCGGAGTTTACGGAAAGGGGTTTGAACACATCAGGCGATAGCTTAACTTTTAGTTAATCGGAACGGAATTGTTGCCTTTCAATGAATTTTACAATTTTCGAGTTCAGATTTGTGTCCTACAAATGAAAGTCGGGAAATTATAACCATTGGATATTAGTCGCTTACATGATTAAGCCCTTTGAAATAGCCACATTTTTACCCGATTTTTCTTCTATTTTATAGAAACCCTGCAAGTTAGGTTAATGCATACAAAGGTAAATTGATCATCCATGATTCTACATGATAGTCTGCCAAAGAAGTGCGTATTGCTTTTTTGGGTGTGTATTTCTGACAGAAAAGTTTGAAACTGTTTGCTTGCAGATTTTTATCTGCTTTAACTTCGATGGGAATAATTTCATCATTTGCGGTTTGTACTAGAAAATCAAGCTCATATTTGCTGTTATCAAATGTATGATAATAAATTGATAATGTTTCATTCTGAATAAGTTGCTGAAAAACATATTGTTCTGTCAAAGCACCTTTGAACTGGGTAAATATCGCATCGCCATCTGCTATTGTTTTTGCGTTCAGCTTCGACATGGCACCTAACAGTCCTACATCGTTGTAAAAAAGCTTGAATGCCGATAACTCCTGATAAGCAACCAAAGGCAAAGCAGGCTTGCTTGTATTATAAACCTTATACAATAGTCCTGCATCTGTAAGCCATTGAATTGCCAATTCAAAATCTTTTGCCCTCGCACCCTGTTTTAATACACCGTAAATGAATTTTTTATTTTCTTTTGACAATTGAGCGGGAATACTATCCCAAACCATGTTTATGCGGGGTAAAATTTCTTTTGGGGCATGTTTTGAAAAGTCATTCCTATAAGAAAAAAGAATTTGATTTTGAATGCTACGCACATTTTGCCAGTCACGATTTTGCACAAAATCTTTCACAGCTTCGGGCATTCCGCCTACATACAAATAATAGCGTAAATAGTTGATTAATTTGTGATTGAAAAATTTTAAATTCTCTAAATCTTTCTTTTCTAAAAGTTCAGCTATTCCTGTTTCGCCCATTGCAAGCAGAAATTCCTGAAATGACATCGGATAGAGTTTCATATAATCCACTTTCCCGACAGGAAATGACTCGTCAGGGTGGATGCCTACCCCCAAAAGTGAACCCGCTGCAATAACATGATATTGTGGGGCATCTTCGAAAAGATATTTCAGTGCAGTAATTCCTTTTGGTGCATCCTGAATTTCGTCAAAAATAATCAGGGTATCTTCGGCGTTGATTTTTAAATTACAATAAGCATTCAACACGGTAACAATTCTGTCTGCATCAAAATCAATTTCAAAGAGATTTTTCGGAGCGTTTGGGCGTTCAAAATTGATATATGCCATTTGTTTGTATTCAGTTTTGGCAAATTCCTGAAGTAAATATGTTTTACCCACTTGTCTTGCTCCAAGAAATACAAGTGGTTTTCGCTTCATGGAAGACTTCCACGCTTTCAGTTCCTTTATTTTTATACGATACATATTTTTGATTTTGATTGTACAATCAACATTTTTCTCCCATAAATTCGTTGTAAATATACATTTTTCTCCCGTATATTTATTCGCAAATATACACTTTTCTCCCATATATTCCATCGCAAACATACACTTTTCTCTCCGTTGCGCGATAAGCTCTTTTCCCTCGGTCCCTAATTCCTGTAATCCTTCTTTTAGCGTACTCTATGCTATAAAATTCTTTTCCGTTTCATCCGCATCATCATTAAATTCAGAACTCCTGACCC
>DFYV01000114.1 GCA_002383425.1 Bacteroidales bacterium UBA4073
CTAATTAACCGTGAACCGTTAACCATCAACCATCAACTTCAACACAGATTCCTCACTTCGTTCGGAATGACAAAAGGAGAAAGTCATCAGATCAACCATCAACTTTAACCTCTTAGTAAATCAAAAAAAAGAATTAACAATATTTGGTAGTGCCTGTCGCTTTTTTGCTCTATATTTTTTAATTTAGCTGCATTATGGTCGATTTTAAGTACAAGATAAAACCCGAAGCGATACAAGATCTGATTCCATCGGGGAGGTATTGCTACGCATCGGATAAAATTACGGTTGACGGTGAGCCTGTGGGCTATATGCATCGTGAAAAGCCCGAAGAGGTTGAGGATAGCGGGTGGCGTTTTTACTCAGGAACAGAGGATGAGGAGTATGTTGAAAATCCTTACCACTTCATGATGTTCGACCTGAACTACATAGCCAACTGTGACCCGACAATAATCCCTTACCTGAAATCGAAAACTGGGTCGGAACTGGAACGTATTGAAGGAACCGATAGGTTCAGGCCGATAGAGGATTAGGCTCCACCAACAAGCAGTTGCTTCACCATATCGGCTATGGCTTTGCCTTCGGCTTTACCGGCCAGAGCCTTGCTTGCAACGCCCATCACTTTACCCATATCGGAAGGGGCCTTGGCACCAACTTCGGCAATAATCTTCTGGAGTTCTGCTTTCAACTCATCGGCGGTGAGCATTTTGGGTAGATATTCCTCAATAACTGCAGCCTCGGCCAATTCCTTTTCTGCCAGCTCGTTTCGGCTGGCTTGAATGTACTGTTCGGCAGCATCTTTCCGTTGCTTTAACTGTTTCTGAAGGATTTTCATCTCAACGTCGGGCGTTAGCGAGTCCTTATGCTCACCTTCGGTTTTGGCAAGCAAAATGGCACTTTTTACAGCCCTTAACGCTTCCAATCTTAGTTTTTCCTTGGCCAACATGGCAGCCTTGATATCCTGATTTATGCGTTCCTCTAATGTCATGGTTATTGGTTTAGTTAATTCTACCTACAAAGGTAGCTAAGTTTCTCAATAGCTATACCATGGTAAGTACATCTTCGGTTGATTGCATAAAGTAAAAAACGGAGATCATAAATATCTCCGTTTTTATTATGCAAAGTGTTAATTGATTTTACATCATGTCCATTCCACCCATTCCGGGGTTAGGCATAGGAGCAGGTTTGTCTTCCTTCTTCTCGGTAACAACGCATTCGGTGGTAAGGATTAATCCGGCTATTGAAGCAGCGTTTTCAAGGGCTACACGGGTAACCTTAGTTGGGTCAATAACACCGCTCTTGAATAGGTTCTCAAACTTGTTGGTTTGAGCGTTAAATCCATAGTCGTCTTTGCCTTCCTTAACCTTTTGAACAATAACAGAGCCCTCAAAACCGGCATTAACTACAATTTGACGGAGAGGTTCTTCAATGGCTCTCTTAATAATCTGAATACCGGTAGTTTCGTCTTCGTTGGCGCCTTTCATATTTTCGATGGCCTCAATGGCACGAATGTAAGCAACTCCACCACCGGGAACAATGCCTTCCTCAACGGCAGCGCGAGTAGCACTCAAGGCATCATCAACGCGGTCTTTCTTTTCTTTCATTTCGGTTTCGGTAGCGGCACCAACGTAAAGAACTGCCACACCACCGGCTAACTTAGCCAAACGCTCCTGAAGTTTTTCACGGTCGTAATCGGAGGTGGTGTTTTCAATCTGGGTGCGGATCTGAGCTACACGCTTGGCAATACTTTCTTTCTTACCGCCGCCATTAACAATTGTGGTGTTTTCCTTGTCGATGGTAACCTTTTCGGCATGGCCAAGCATGTCCATCTTAGCGCTGTCGAGGCGTAAGCCTTTTTCTTCACTTATTACCACACCTCCGGTAAGGATGGCTATATCTTCAAGCATTTCCTTACGCCGATCGCCAAAGCCAGGAGCTTTAACAGCAGCTATCTTTAGCGAACCACGTAGCTTGTTAACTACAAGGGTGGCAAGTGCTTCACCTTCAACATCCTCGGCAATGATGAGTAGCGAACGTCCGTTTTGGGCAACCGGTTCAAGAATCGGGAGCAGATCCTTCATGGTGGAAACCTTACGGTCAGTAATCAGGATGAGGGGATTTTCCAAAACAGCTTCCATTTTTTCAGGATCGGTGATGAAGTAGGGTGAGATGTAGCCGCGATCGAATTGCATACCCTCAACAATTTCAACGGTTGTTTCTATACCCTTAGCTTCTTCGACAGTGATAACCCCTTCCTTCTTAACTTTTTTCATTGCCTCGGCAATGAGTTTCCCAATTTCTTCATCGTTGTTAGCCGAAATGGTAGCAACCTGTTCAATTTTCAGGTAATCGTCGCCAACGGATACCGACTGTTTCTGAAGGTGTTCAACCACTTTGATAACTGCCTTATCAATACCGCGTTTAAGGTCCATGGGGTTGGCTCCGGCAGTTACGTTCTTTAAACCCACATTAACTATAGATTGAGCCAGTATGGTTGCAGTTGTGGTACCATCACCTGCATTATCGGCAGTTTTTGAGGCCACTTCCTTAACCATTTGTGCCCCTACATTCTCAAGCGGATCAGGTAGTTCAATTTCCTTTGCTACGGTAACGCCGTCCTTGGTTACCTGCTGCGAACCAAATTTCTTTTCAATAACAACGTTGCGACCTTTAGGTCCAAGGGTTACCCTGACGGCATTTGCCAGTTGGTCAACCCCTTTTTTGAGCTTATCGCGAGCTTCGGTGTCAAAGGTTAATACTTTTGATGACATAGTTTTATCGTTTTTTAGTGATTAAACAATGATGAGTTAAATTACTGCTAAAATGTCGGATTGTTTCATGATAAGGTAATCCTTACCATCAATGGTGATCTCAGTACCGGCGTACTTGCCATAGAGTACAACATCGCCAACCTTTACCTCCATGTTAACATCCTTGGTTCCAGCGCCAACAGCAATAATGGTTCCTTTTTGGGGCTTTTCTTTTGCTGTATCGGGAATGTATATTCCACTCGTTGTCTTTTCTTCGGCCTCCATGGGCTCTATTAGCACTCTATCGGCCAACGGTTTTACTTTTATGTTCGACATAGCATTCTATAAATTTTAGGTTTAAAACTTGTTTTCGAAAATTTTACGTGAGTTTATTTACATATCATGTGCCAAACCCAAAAACTGACTTTTTAGCATGAAAAAACTGACAGGTGAATGACAGAAGGAATGAAGAGATGACAGCACAAATGGATGGCAAGCCCACCAGATTAACATACAAATTATGGTAAAGTTACTTTTAATGGCTTTATTCGTAAGTTTGCCATCCCCCAAACCAGTATGGTAATCCAATAAAGAGTCACCTCCGAAAAGTCTCTTTCATTGCATGCAAACCAATGAGAGATAGCACGATAGCACGATGGGGTGAAAGCACGAAAGTACGATGGCACGAGATGTATCGACATTTTCATAATTTCAGAACTCCTGACCCATACTTGAGAATCAATATTTTACAAAGT
>DFYV01000135.1 GCA_002383425.1 Bacteroidales bacterium UBA4073
AAAAAATTATAAAATCGTCATTAAGTACATAGCCATGAACCCGGCGGGTGTAGTTCAATCCCGCCTAAAACGGGACGCTACGCTCAGAGGACTATTTATTATCGGTAGTTTTTTTGCAGCATTAGAAAATTAGGTAAGATATTCTTTCAATAATATAACGCCCTCTTAGAATTTCATCAGTTCTATTTTCTAAAAATTCATCAAATTGAATATCATTTAATTTATCTAAACTTGCTTTAGAATTTTCCCGAAGTTCTTTTTTGAAGAAATCCACATCAAATCTTTCTTTTGTTTTCACCAAATAATAAGAAATTGTGTAAAGCCGTTTGTCATCGTGGGGTTGACCTGATACATTAATATAGGGCAACATAGAACAATAATATTCAATAGCTTTCTTTAAATCTGGTTTCATAATATTGAATTTATTTGATTATTAAATTGATAGTTTAGAAATATTATCAAATCTGTTAGTAGTTTTCTTTGATGGGTCATATAAATCAACGCGATAAGTATTACTGCCTGTAAACTTCCAAATGTAAACAACAACTTTATCTACAACTCTACCCATAAGCAAGATATTACCATTGAAAACTTTAATGTGTGCCTTGGAGTTTTGTTCATAATATGAGTTCATTAAACTGTTTAGAGAAATTTCTAAAAATTCTGAATCAGAATAGTTGTTTTCTCTTAATTCCCAAAGTATTCTGCCACCTAAAAATTGGTCTTGGTATTCGTTAATTTGAATTGTTAGCAAATTCTTTTTGTTTTCTACTCTATTGATTGAAGGATTATTCTCACTAATAAACTCAAACTTTGTAGATAAATAGTTACCATTCTGACTAAAAGCATTAAAGCAGAATAGGACAAATATTAGCGAAGTTTTTAGAGTTTTCATAATTTGGTATTTTTAGAATTAAGATTATTATTGGACGCAAATATTTACTTTTATTCAACTAGTGCTTTAAGGTTATCCACAAATTTTTTAACAACAGATTGGGGGGAAGCTGCAAAAAATGAATTACCTACATTTTGATTAAAATCAATTACAGTTATAATGTCTTTAGTATAAACATCGACAATTTCAACATTAAAGTAATTAAAAGTACTGTAGTTAATCCAAACATTGTATTTGACCCTTAGTAGGATTGTTGAAGGATAATAAATGTTAGGATTTTTACCCCGAGTATTTCTTCTTGAGTGGTTGTTTAATTCGTTTACAGATAGGACATGAAATCCATTTTTTAGAAGTTCATTTCTTAGAATAGCCTCTGCATTCAAATTGTCATAATTACTAATTTGTATTACTATTGGTGTTTCCTTTAGTATTTTGTATTCTTTTCTGTGTGACACAATCATTGGTGCACTACAATTAGTTAAAAGAGAAAGACAAGAAAAAAGTACCAATAGTAAAATAATCGGTTTAGTCTTATTCATAGCCAAAAGTTTTAAGGTTAATAAAATGAATTATTCTTTATAAAAGTTTGATTTAAAAATGGACTGATTAAGTTATTTTAACTCTTTTATAAATTTCTCAATGTCTTTAATTGGGTAAATTGCTTTTCTTTCAATTAGAAACCCCCAAATGGTATAAATAGCACTCCCGTTGTTTCCATCCCAAAATAATCTGAATTCCTGTTTTGGTTTAGTTGAAGCAAAGAGATAACCTGCTTCAGTCGTTTTACCCCAAACTTCTGTAGTATCTCTTAGGATAAAATGTTTTTTATACTGGGGTATTCTATTATTAGAATTTATGATTTCTTTTCTATTATTTGTTTCAAAGTTGTCGAGATTGAATTTAATATAGCTATTTTTCTCATCAATACTATTTAACCACTCATTGATAATTATATCACTAGCATATATGTATTTATCATCAGTTTTAAATCTATAATCTATTCTGCTGCTTGAAAACGCTTTATCCGATTCAGTTTTAAATTTTAATTCTAAAACATAATTAATATCAAAGGGACCATATTTTCCGCAAGCACTTAAAACTTTTTTTGTGTATTTTTTTTCAAAAATAAATTCACCTTTGTAAGAAATATTATCAAAAGTGTAGGGAGGTACTTCTGAGAGTAAGCTAAACCCGAATGATTTCATTTTTGCCTTAACTATTTCATATTGCCCATCAAAATATAATTTGTAAATCTCAATAAACTCGTAAGGGGGCATAGTATAACTATTTGTTTTACTGAGAACTGACAGCAATATAATAACTGCTAATATTTTTGCTTTCATATTATTCTTTTTAGTGTGATATGATAAATCTGTTTTCTAAGCGTATTATTTATTTCGTCGTCATTTTTTTTAAAATTACCGCTAACGGATGGCAATAAGAAACGTAGGACATTTCAAAGCACCTATCTATCAGGTTACCAAACCGTTTTATTAAATGTTATGTTTCTAAAATTTACCACTTTCTGCCCTATGTTTTTTATTGCATGTTGTGTGTAGCCATTCCTTTTTTATGGTTTCAACCAATCACTTGCTGGTTTAACAATAAGTCTGGCATTTGTATAAGCCATTGGTAACTCTAAGCACGTTGTAGCAATATATGTTTTTTCTTGCTCTTCTTGCATCTCAATTGTTTCATTCGTACTTTCATCAACTGTAGCTTTTTTAACTTTGTCAACCACAAGAGCTAAAGTATCACTTATTCCATTACGTTCAATAGTAAGTGGTAGTAATAACTGAATTCTATTACCTCTTTGTTCATCAAACCTGAATTGTGGAATTGCAATTTTATAATTGTTTCGTACCATTTTCTCAATTTCAGGTACGGCTCCCATCAAAGTTTGTCTTATTTCTTTTTCAGTCATTGAACCTAACTTTCTAATCCATCTGTCTTTGTTTTCTCTTATTATATGATCATACCTTGTAATCAATGTCCGATTAGGGTCATAGAGTAAATCAGCTGGATTTTCGAAATAATTTGCTGTTTTAGGTAGGTCATGTCCAAAGTTTGTTGAGATTGCATCTTCACTTTCTTTGAAAAATCCTTTTAAAAAATATTTACTTCTTGTTTTATGTTTTTCGAAAAAAGCATATATGTCTTCCAGATACTCTGTCACCAATCCTGTATTAAAAGATGCAAATTTCTTATCATTTGTGTATTTTATTTTATCCTCCAAGTTTAATTTTTGGAATGTGTATTCAACATATCTTCTTAAAATCGCATATGGTCTATTGTCATAATAACTATGTTCCTGAGAAAAAGTCCATGGGTCGTTATCCTTAGCTGCTTTTTCTGCTAATTTCTCCAATCTATCTTCATAATTGGTGATGTCTGCAAAGTCAAAAAGTGTCATATTCTTGTTTTTTAATGTTTGTAATTCTGTTTTTTATGGTTACACACAACTCGTTTATATATATGACAAAATCATACATATACATCCATTTTGGGATATTATTGTATGATAAAATCATACGTGTAAATATAATTCTATTTCTACAAATCATCAAATGGAGAACGTATTTTTTTTTAAACTATTGTCTGTTACATGAGTGTAAATCTCTGTGGTTTTTGAACTTTTATGTCCTAGTAATTCCTGAATGTACCGTAAGTCGGTACCTGATTCCAATAGGTGCGTTGCGTATGAGTGTCGCAGCCAATGTAAAGTTGAATTTTTGCCTATTCTTTCTCTCCGAACAGCTTGCTTGAATACACTCTGTAAACTTTGCTCACTATATTGCTCTCCAGGGTTTTGCCCCTCAAATAACCATACCTTTGGTTTATAGGTTTTATAGTATTCCCTTAACACGTTTATGATCTTTTCCGATATAGGAACAACCCTGTCCTTATTCCCTTTTGCTTGTCTTATAACAAGTAGATTTCTTTTACTGTCAATATCAGTGGGTTTTAGGTTAATAAACTCACTGCGCCTTAGACCACAAGCATAGATTAGACTTAACATCGCCCGGTGCTTGATATTGGTGGGTGAGGTTATAATCTGTTTTACCTCCTCTCTACTTAGCACATTGGGTAGTTTATGCTCCCTGCGTGGACGTTCAACTTTGCTAAAATCAAATTCAATGCTATGTATTGTTCTGAAATATAGCTTAATGGCATTGATAACCTGATTCTGGAAAGAGCAGGAGATTCTTTTTTTTGTGATCAGATAATTGCTAAACCTAATCAAATCATGATTGGTAACCTCACTAGCG
Source organism: Bacteroidales bacterium UBA4073 (assembly GCA_002383425.1). Taxonomy (GTDB): domain Bacteria; phylum Bacteroidota; class Bacteroidia; order Bacteroidales; family Tenuifilaceae; genus Tenuifilum. The sequence continues at coordinate 4,165 of DFYV01000135.1, forward strand.
TGTTTATCAACAAATATAAGAAAAATCTTAAGTCCACCAAGATATGACCTAATGGTATTCTCACTATACCTGCGGTACAACAGGTATTCCTCAAACCCCTTTAGGCAATCTTTTAAGTAGGTAGTCTCTTTAGATTTATTGCAGTTCTGTACTTTTGATGATTTAAACGTTTGGGTTGATATTAGAGGCTTAATAGGTTTATTATGGTTGGTATTAAAAATTACAAATGGATCAATATATGCCTTCCCTTCAAATGCTTTAAGAAGCAACTTCAGGTTTTCTGGTTTATTGCCAATATGCCAGGCCTTAAGTGTTTGACTCCACCTGCAATCCGGGATAGAGCGGGCTGCACCAATCAGTTCACTATTAAAGTCAAACCTAAGCATCAATCGATCCTCTCCCTTGTGTTCTACCTGCTGAACATTAACAGTATCCATAGCAATTTTTAGGTGGGTACTAAAAATTCATTTTTTTATCAATTTCGTTTCAAAATACCATAGAACCCGCTAACGATTTTCTCAAATCATTACAAAAATAAAATTATTAACCTTTAACGAAAAATACAACATTTTAATATTTTTAACATTAAGAATAAGCCCCCTATCCATATATCTGTCTGATTATCAGTTATTTAAAATTCTATAAATTTGCGTGAATAATGTGTAAAAACCATGCCCTGTTGAAAATCGAATGGTAAAGGTCTCTTATGCCTATTGCCTTATGCCTAATATGCCTTTCGCCCATGAACTTTTTAAACTGGGCTCATTGTTATTTTATGGCTTCTTTTGCCTTACCGATAGCTTTTTCCAAACCTTCGGGACGTTTACCTCCTGCTGTTGCAAAGAAAGGCTGTCCACCACCGCTACCCTGAATTTCTTTTGCGGCTTCTTTTACTATGGCTGCTGCATTTAGGCCATGCTTTTCCACAAGCAATTCGCTTATCATTACGGTAAGCATTGCTTTTCCGTTCGATTCGGAGCCTAATACAAGGTATAGGTTTGGAATCTCATTCTTTAGCTGGAATGCTAAATCTTTAATTGCATCGGCATTGGCAATGTTAACACGTTCACAAATCAGGTTAACGCCATTGTGCTCCGTTACTTTTTCCTTAAGCTCAGCCTTTAGCGCTTTAAGCTTTTCAGCTTGCAGGGCATTAAGCTGATGGCTCAGAAGGTTATTTTCATCAACAAGCTTCGATACCGCCTGTATAACATTCGAAGGGTTACCCAAGGCCGATTTAACCTGATTTATGGTATCAATTTGAGAGTAAACAAACTCTTCGGCTTTTTCGCCAGTAATGGCTTCAATTCTTCGAATTCCCGCAGCTATGGCACTTTCCGAAACAATTTTAAAGTAACCTATGCTGCCAGTAGCTTTTGTATGGGTTCCACCACAAAGTTCAACCGATTCGCCAAACCTTATCACCCTTACACTTTCACCATACTTTTCGCCAAACAATGCCATGGCACCCATTTCCTTTGCTTTTGCAATGGGCATATTACGGTGCTCTTCGAGTACGATATTTTGCCTGATAAGCTTGTTTACGTGTTGTTCAACCTTTCGAATCTCTTCATCGGTCATTTTTTGGAAGTGCGAAAAGTCGAAGCGGAGGTAGTCCGGGTGAACTAACGAGCCCTTTTGTTCCACATGGTTGCCCAGCACAGCGCGTAGCGCATGGTGTAGCAGGTGGGTTGCCGTGTGGTTATTGGCTATTCTGCTGCGTTTTTCGGTATCGACGGAGGCAATGAATGGTACATGGGGGTTTTGTGGTAACTTATCAGCTATATGAATGATGAGGTTGTTTTCCTTAATGGTGTTAAGCACTTTGATGGTTTCGGAGTCACTCCGGAGCATACCCGAATCGCCTACCTGGCCGCCCGATTCGGCATAAAATGGTGTTTGGTTAAGAACAATTTGGTATTGCTCTTTCCCCTTAGCTTTCACCGTTCGCATTCGAATAATTTTGGTATCGGTTTTTAGGGTATCGTAGCCCACAAACTCAACCCTATCGGCATTTGACACGTTTATCCAGTCGTTGGCTTCAACGGCGGCATCAGCTCTTGAGCGTTCCTTTTGATTAGCCATTTCAGCATCAAACTCTGAGCGGTTAACGTTTAGGTTATGCTCACGCAGGATGAGTTCGGTGAGGTCGAGCGGAAATCCGTAGGTGTCGTAAAGTACAAAGGCATCTTTCCCTGAAATTGTTGTTCTGTTGTCTTTTAAGGCTTTATCCATTAGCTGCTCAAGCAGCTTTATTCCTGTTTCGAGAGTGCGTAGGAAAGTGGTTTCTTCCTTACCTATTACATTGGTAATAAGGGTTTGCTGAGCTTTAAGTTCAGGGTAATGTTCGCCCATTTGTTCTACCAGAGCATCTACAAGGTTAAAAATAAATGGCTCACGAAAGTTGAGGAATGTATAACCGTACCTAACAGCTCTGCGGAGGATTCGGCGTATAACGTAACCTGCCTTAACGTTCGAGGGGAGTTGCCCGTCGGCAATGGAGAAGCTGATGGCTCGCAGGTGGTCGGCAACCACGCGCATGGCCACATCAGCCTTGGGATCAGCTCCATAGGGTATGCCGCACATTTGCGATATGCGTTCAATAATGGGGGTGAACACATCGGTATCGTAGTTGCTCTTTTTGCCTTGGATGACCATGGCAAGCCGTTCAAATCCCATACCTGTATCGACATGTTTGGCGGGTAGAGGTTCAAGAGCACCATTGGCTTTACGGTTGAACTGTATGAATACCAGATTCCAAATTTCAATCACCTGGGGGTGACCCTTGTTCACCATTCGTTCTCCGGGTATGGCTTTCCGTTCATCATCATCGCGCAGATCGACATGAATTTCGGTACATGGACCACAAGGGCCAACATCGCCCATTTCCCAGAAATTATCCTTTTTGCTGCCCAGTAGTATTCTACTTTCGGGTAGATGTTTTTTCCAGCATTCTAACGCTTCAATATCACGTTCAATGCCCTCTTCAGGGCTTCCCTCAAATATTGTTGCATATAGCCTTTCCCTATCAATTTTCAGCACTTCAACCAGGAACTCCCAGGCCCAGTCTATGGCTTCGCGTTTGAAGTAATCGCCAAACGACCAGTTACCAAGCATTTCGAACATGGTGTGATGGTATGTATCGTGCCCTACTTCTTCCAAATCGTTATGCTTCCCTGATACCCTAAGGCATTTTTGTGAATTAACCACACGCGGGTATTTGGCCGGTGCATTGCCCAGAAAAATATCTTTGAACTGGTTCATTCCGGCATTGGTGAACATCAGTGTTGGATCATCCTTAATTACCATAGGTGCCGAGGGTACAACCTGATGCGATTTACCGGCAAAAAAATCTAAAAATTTCTGTCGCAATTCCTTCGAAGTCATAAAAAGGTAGTATTGAAAATGTTAATATTATCTATTTAACCATTTAAAGTAAAAAAAATCTTCTTTTTCTTGTGTAAAAAATATTTTTACCATAGATTTGTTGCTACTCGTCAAAAGTATATTCTTTTTAACCAGTTAGTGTTAAAACTATGGCTAAACTTAAATATCAATTTAACCCTCTTACCCTTAAATTCGATATTATTCGAATTCCTTTTCACAAACGATTTGCAAAGATACTAATTCATTTAGTATTCTATGCTGGCGTTTTTTTGGGGTTGGGCTATGCCTTTTCAATGATTTATGATACGCCCGTCGAGCAGTCGCTCAAGAGAGCTAATGCTGAATACATGTTGAAGTATGAGTTAGCTCAAAAGCAAATATCTGAGCTGAGCAACACATTGGCCACGCTTGAGGCAAAGGATAACAATATTTACCGGGCTATTTTTGAAGCCGATACCATACCTTTAAGTATTCGTAGGGGTGGCTATGGTGGTGTGGATAGGTATGCCAATCTACGGTCGGCCAGCAATTCCCTCATCCTGATCAAAACCCTCAGGGCTCTCGATGAACTCACCTGGCGAGCTTACATCCAGTCGCGGTCGTTCGACGATGTGGTAGATATGGCTAAAAATAAGGAAAAGATGATTCTATGCGTTCCTGCCATTCAGCCCATCAATACCAAGGATTTGGTTAGGATATCCAGTTTCTATGGCATCCGTCGCGATCCCATGAGAGGTGTTCCTACCATGCATACAGGTATCGATTTTGCGGGACCCATAGGAACACCTATCTACTCTACCGGCGATGGTATTGTTATTGAAGCGGGTTATTCATTCAATGGTTATGGGAATGAGGTAATTGTTGATCACGGTTTTGGGTACAAAACTCGCTATGCGCATTTGCATAAAATTAACGTTAAGGCAGGACAGCGGGTTAAACGTGCTGAGATGATTGCAACGCTCGGGAGTTCAGGCAAAAGCACAGGACCACACCTGCACTACGAGGTTATTGTCCGCGGTAAGCCTGTTAACCCTATCAACTACTTTAACGACATGACCGAAGAGGATTACCAGAAGATGTTAGAGAACTTCACAAACCAGTTTTTAGATTAGCGGGAATGGTAAAGCATAAATATCGGTTTCAACCGGAACAATTAGTGTTCATAAGGGAAAGGAAAACCATTAGGGATCACCTTTTCCTTGTGGTAAAGTATTTACTTGCAACATTTGTCATAGGTTTCATATCGTACTTAATCTTCCCAATTTTTATTGATACCCCTGAAGTACGTAAGCTTAAACGCGAGAATCAGGAGTTAATAACCAATTACGAGCTAATTAACCGCCGGATTGCTCAGCTAAACTCGGTTATTAACGATTTACAAAATCGCGACGAAGGTATTTACCGTATCATCTTTGAGGCTGAACCCATACCTGCCACAATCCGCGAGGCGGGTATTGGCGGCGCTAACCGCTATGCCGAGCTTGAAAAACTCACCAATAACCAGCTGATTGTTGAAACATCCAAAAAGGTTGATGCTTTAACCAAGAAGGCTTACATTCAAAGCCGTTCGTTCGACGAGATTACCAACCTCGCAAAAAGTAAAGAGGAGATGCTCCGGAGCATACCAGCCATCATGCCCATTCGCGATAAGGATCTTACCAGGGTGGCCTCATCGTTTGGCATGCGCATCCATCCATTCTATAAAGTGCTGAAAATGCATACCGGCATGGATTTTACAGCTCCAACGGGAACCGAAATATTTGCCACCGGCAATGGCATTGTTATTGAGGTCAAATCGGCCCAGCGTGGCTATGGTAACCATGTAATTATTGACCATGGGTTTGGATTTTCAACCCTCTACGCCCATATGAGTAAAATTGATGTTCGAAAGGGACAACGTGTTAAGCGCGGTATGGTTATAGGATATGTTGGCAATACTGGCACATCTGTTGCACCACATCTGCACTACGAGGTCAGAAAAAATGGTCAACCAGTTAATCCAATCCATTACTACTTTAACGATTTAACACCCGAACAGTACGAAAGATTGGTTGAAATTGCAGCGCAACCTACTCAAAGTTTCGATTAGCCAATTCATACTATAATGCCTTACAAAGAGAAAAAGATTGAAAAGTACTACTATTCCATTGGTGAGGTTGCCCAAATATTAGGCGTTAATACATCGTTGATTCGCTTTTGGGAAAAAAATTTCGACATAATTAAACCCCACAAGAATAAGAAGGGAAATCGCTATTTTACTAAAAATGATATTGAAAACCTGAAGTTAATTTATCACCTGGTAAAGGAACAGGGCATGACACTTGATGGTGCCCGTAAAAAATTATCGGCTCAAAAGGAGGAACTTACCGATAACTATAAGATTGTGGAATGCCTTACCGAAATAAAAGGCATGCTCATTGAAATTCGCGATTTACTCGATTAGCTATATGACAGTTCATGATATCACCTTAATTGTGGAATCGTTTGCTCCGTTAGCTTTTCAGGAGGATTACGATAATTCCGGTTTACTGGTTGGCAATGCAAACATGGAGGTGAAGGGCGTTTTACTCGCCATCGATGTAACCCACCAGGTGGTTAACGAGGCTAAAGAAAAGGGGGCTAACCTCATTGTGGCTCATCACCCTATAATTTTTAAACCACTAAAACACATAACTGGCAAAGGTTACGTAGAACAGGTGGTAATGGATGCCATTAAAAACGACATCGCCATTTATGCTGCCCACACCAATGTTGATAGTGTGTTTGGGGGAGTGAGCTTTAGGATAGCCGAACAAATCGGGTTGACCAACACCCATGTATTAGCTCCACTCCAGGGGCAACTGGTAAAACTGGTTACCTTTGCACCAACCGAACACGCCGAGAGGGTACGTCAGGCAATTTTCAGCGCTGGGGCTGGGGTTATTGGCAATTACGATTCATGCTCATATAATATTCAGGGACAAGGTACGTTCAGAGCTGGCGAAGGCACAAACCCCTTTGTTGGCAAAAAGGGTGAAATTCATTTTGAACCCGAGGTAAGAATCGAAACCGTAGTGCCTCGCCATAAACTCGCCGAAGCTATTAAATCGATGATTGATGCCCACCCTTACGAGGAGGTTGCCTACGATGTTTACCCCCTTGACCTTCCCTATAAAAAGGCTGGTCTTGGAACGGTTGGTGATTTGCCTGTACCCATGGAAATCATGGAATTTTTGAGCCATGTTAAGCATCAGCTTAAAGCCCAATGCGTACGGTACACCAATCCTATAAAGCAATATGTAACCAGAATAGCCATTTGCGGGGGAACCGGAATTTCGTTGCTAAACGATGCACTGGCCACTAAAGCCGATGTGTTCATTACCGCCGACGTAAAATACCATCAATTTTTTGATGCCGAAAACCTCATTATTATTGCAGATGTGGGACATTTTGAAAGCGAACAGTTTACCGTTGATATTTTTTATGATTTACTCTCAAAAAAATTACCTAATTTTGTAATCTTAAAATCTGATGTGCGAACTAATCCTATTAATTATATATAGATTATGGCTAACAGTAAAATCAAACCAGCTGAACAGGTTGAACTATCAATTGAAGAAAAACTTCGTTTTCTTTGCAAACTGCAGCAGGTAGATTCCAAGATTGATAAGATTAAGCTATTGCGCGGGGAACTACCCCTTGAGGTACAGGANNTCGAAGCTCAAATAAACCAGAAAAAGATTGAAATCAAAGATGCTGAGGCTCTTATCAAGAAGTACCAGGAGCAGCAGAAGAACGTTCGAAATAACCGCGAATACGATTCACTTACCAAGGAAATTGAGTACCAAACCCTTGAAATTGAACTTTGCAATAAGCGTATCAAGGAATATACCCAGCAAATTAAGGATAAGAAGCAGCTGGTTGAACAAACCGAGAAGACTGTTGAGGAACGGACTAACGATTTGAATGTAAAAAAGCAGGAACTCGAAAATATCATCAAGGAAACACAAAAGGAAGAAGACGAACTTTACCGTTTAAGCGAGGAGTATGCCAGGAACATTGAGCCACGCCTGCTCACCGCTTACAAGCGCATCAGGGCTAATGCGCGCAATGGACTTGCTGTGGTTACCGTACAACGCGATGCCTGCGGCGGTTGCTTTAATAAGATTCCTCCACAACGCCAGCTCGACATTAAGATGCACAAAAAGGTTATTGTTTGCGAGTACTGCGGACGAATTCTGGTTGACGAATCATTACTCGATTAATCGATAAAAAAACGCCCTCCCTAAAGGGCGTTTTCATCCGTTTAAATTTATATAAGTTATTAATTTTCATATTTTATCTTTTTAACCGCTAAGGTCGCAAAGGAATCGCAAAGGTCGCAGAGTTTTTCCCTTTGCGTTCTTTGCGTAAAAACTT
>DFYV01000037.1 GCA_002383425.1 Bacteroidales bacterium UBA4073
TTTCGCACATATTACCCCAGCCAAGGTGGGTGTTCAACTTGGGCATAGACCATCCGGCAACAAAGACTGCCAATAAAAAACCAATTGCCAGGGTATGGATTGACCGGTAGGTATCTCTCTTTCCATATAAATAGTAAAGAATAAACAACCCGGTGACGCTGAGCACCCCGGCTGCCACATAAACAAGGGGTGTTGCCAGATAACGCATCTCTTCTGTTCCAGCCAGATAGATTACCGCCGGCAATGCAGCTAACAGTATGGAGGCAGGTATTGCCAGCGTGATGGTTATCCATCGGTTTTGCGGGTTAAATTTTTTGAGAAGCAACACGGATAGGTAGATCACAAAAGGAATCACTGGCAGCGAATAGATAGCCAGCTTGGAGCTGATGAGCGATAGTAGCACCAGTGTGGATAAAATGATTGCGGCAAAAAATTGTTCCAGCGTACCGGTTATTCTTTTTTGTACCAGTCCGGCAATAAGAAGGCCTATAGCCAACAATGACCAGGGTGCCAGAGAATACCAGATAGAGATGGCATAATAATAAAAAGGTTCTTTATGGTGAAAGGAGTTGATGCCCCTACCAACTGTTTGGTGAACAAGCAGATTGTTCAGGTATTGATTTCCACCTTCAATGTAAACGCCTGAAAACCATACAATGCAGCCTGTCAGAATGATAAGAAAGGTTTTCCATCCCCAGTAATGCTTAAAATCGGATAATTTCTTTTTGAAAATCAAAAAGGTAACGGTTGAAACAAAAGGTATCAGTAAACCCAGCGGCCCTTTTGAGAAAAGTGCCAGAAATACATATACCGGGAATAGCCAGCTATCCCGTTTCCGTTCGTCCCCCCTGTACATTTTATAAAAGGTGTACAGGGATAAAACAATAAACATGTTCATCAGCATGTCCATCCTAACGACCAGGGTAACACCGGTAAATAACCCGGCAGTTATCAGCATCAGTGTGGCTGTCGTTTCGTTTTCACCGTTTTCCCGGCGAATCCATTTTGACATCGTTATGAGGATGACAAGTGCCGGAATGAATGACAATAAAGAGTAGAACCACATCCTGTGTTCTCCAAGTATCAGCTTCCCAATCATCATCAACCAGAAATAGAGTGGGGGTTTATCGGCGTAAATTTCTCCCTGGTTGGTAAAGGTGAATATATTTCCATTGCGAAGTGCTTCGTCAACAATGCTCAGATAACGCAACTCATTGTCGGGAGTAAAATCGCGTAAAATCATGGCGGGCAGCAGGGCAACAAACCAAAGGAGATAAATTCGTTTATTGTTCATACAAGCTGGTTTTTTTGTTTTTATAGCCGATCATGATATTCCGGATATAGGCAACAAACCCGAATGACTGTCCCAGAATAAGCACAGGATCGAGCCGAAAAAGAGCATAGGCAACGATAATGGAAGAACCCAGCAGGCTAATTAACCAGAATCCGAGAGGAAGAACAGATTGGTGATGGGCAGCCGAATAGAGGAACTGATAAATGAATCGCAATGCAAAAATTACCTGACCTGCCGAGCCGAATAGTAGCAGCCACAGAGGTACTGCTTTATTATGCAAAAAGGTGTCGGTGAACCCTGTTAGGTCACGGAGCATAAACCCGGTTGCCACCAGGGGCGTTAGAATCAGTATTGTTTTGATAATCACATGCATTTTTTTCCATTTTCCCTGCATGTTGAGGTTCCATAAATAGATATAGTAGGATATAAACTGGCCGAGTATAATGGCAAAATCATTCCGCAACACGCCATAGATAAATAGCAGGTATGAGCCTAAAATGCTCAGGACCCAGAACGCAGGAGGTGATAACACTTTCCTTGCTTTTTCTGACACAATCCACTGGTAAAGGATACGAGCTGAGAAGAAAAGCTGCGCCAGAAAACCGATGGCAAAAATCCAGATATTATTTTCCTGCATCTTAATCCAGATTATGCCCGCTCACACGATAGTTGATATATCTTTTTTTCATCCAGCGATAGGCAAAGCAATCAATAAACGGCCCGTAGAGCCGGTTCCAAAGATGGTATTTTGATGTGCCAACCATGCGTGGGTAATGGCGTACCGGTGTCTGCTTCACCTTTCCGTTTTGCAGCAGTATCAAAGCAGGGATGAACCGGTGCATCCCGTTGAAAAAAGGAATGCGTTTGGCCGAAATGGTATGCATCACTTTCAGGGGACATCCCGTATCCGAAACCCCGTCGTGCGTCATCATACGCCGGTAGCCGTTTGCTATTTTCGATTGCAGATTTTTAAAAAACGAGTCTTTGCGGCTTGTCCTTATGCCGGTCACCAACTCATAATTTTCAATATCCGGCAGTAAGAGGTTAAAATCTTCAGGATCGGTTTGCAAATCCGCATCCATGTATCCCACATAATCGGAAAAAGTGTGGTCGATACCAGCTTTCAGGGCGGCGCTTAGACCCCCGTTTTTTTCGAGATGAATATAAAAGAAATGGTCATTACGGGCACATATCTCCTGAATTTTGCGCAGGCTGTTATCTTTTGATCCGTCATCCACAAACAAAACACATGCCTGAAAAAGGGAGTGTGGTAAGAATTGATTAAGTTTTTCTTCTAAGGTGTAAATGATTTCTTCTTCATTATATACAGGTACGATAATGGTAAACCTGTAATTACTGGTACTATTCTCCTTTACTTTCATTGCGATAATATCATGAGTTCAATACAATATTTTGGGCCTGTTTAAGAGAACACCGAAAAGGGTGAACGAGTCATAAAGCCGACCTTTGATTTTCAGTTAATTAAAAAAACCAAAAGATCAAAATTGACATTTTTTTAGGGACTCAATATTGCCTTCATTTCAACTTTTATCTGCATAACTCCTTTAGTCTCTAATGTTTTAACTTGCAAATATATTCATATTATATTATTGTTGAATCCCCTCCGAAAAGATTCATCGTTTGCATGCCAACAAAACACAGATTGACATGCAATGTTTATTTTTGATAGTACAAACTTATCAATTTATAGCCTAATTCAATTAAATGAACACCATCCCTGAGCCAACAGGATATTCAATTTGTACTGCTTTTTCGGGCAGTATTTATATTCCGTTATGGGAAAGCTTAGCCTTTCTAAAAGGAATGTATTTGTATCGGCATAAAACAAAAAGGGTTACCGGTAAGCAACCCATTTAGTATATAGCTATTAATTGTTTACAGCTTACGTTTAACCTCAGTCTCCTGGAATCCTTCGATAATATCGCCAACCTTAATATCGTTAAAGTTTTTGATATTCAAACCACACTCAAAACCAGATGTTACCTCACGGACATCATCCTTGAAACGTTTCAGCGATTCGAGTTCACCGGTGTAGATAACTATGCCATCGCGGATTAGTCGCACCTTATTGCTACGTGTGATTTTACCTTCACGAACAATGCATCCGGCAACAGTTCCCACTTTGGTTATTTTGAATACTTCCATCACTTCGGCCGAACCGGTAATATCCTCCTTGATTTCAGGGGTAAGCATACCCTCAATGGCATCCTTAATTTCGTTGATAGCGTCGTAAATAATGGAGTAATGGCGAATATCGATTTCTTCCTTTTCGGCCAATTTACGGGCGCTAGCCGAAGGGCGAACCTGGAAACCAATAACTATAGCGTTGGAGGCAGCGGCAAGAAGGACATCCGACTCAGATATTTGTCCCACCGCTTTATGTATTACATTAACCTGCACCTGGGGTGTCGATAGCTTGATGAGGCTATCGGACAGGGCTTCAACCGAACCGTCCACATCACCTTTAACCACCAGGTTAAGCTCCCTAAAGTTACCAATTGCAATACGGCGGCCAATTTCTTCGAGAGTGATATGCTTTTTGGTTTTCATGGTTTGCATGCGCACCAGCTGCTCACGTTTATTGGCAACCTCACGAGCTTCATGGTCGGAGTCAAGAATGTTGAAGTAATCGCCGGCTTGAGGCGCACCGTTCAATCCAATCACCTGAACGGGTGTGGACGGGCCTGCTTCCTGAATACGTTGACCGCGTTCGTTGAACATGGCTTTTACGTGACCGTAGTTAATTCCGGCCAACATAATATCGCCCTGATGGAGTGTTCCGTTCTGAACCAGAACGGTGGCAACGTAACCCCTACCTTTATCAAGTGTTGACTCAATCACAGTTCCCGAAGCACGCCTGTTGGGATTTGCTTTAAGGTCTTTCAGCTCAGCCTCGAGTAGAACCTTTTCAAGTAATTTTTCAACATTTAGTCCCTGCTTGGCTGAAATATCCTGACACTGGTATTTACCACCCCAATCTTCAACCAGGTAGTTCATGTTGGCCAGCTCTCCCTTAATTCTTTCGGGATCGGCTGTAGGTTTATCAATTTTATTGATGGCGAAAACTATGGGGACACCTGCAGCGCTGGCATGGTTTATAGCTTCAACCGTTTGAGGCATCACGGCATCGTCGGCTGCTACCACAATAATTGCCACATCGGTAAGTTTGGCACCACGTGCACGCATGGCAGTAAAAGCCTCGTGACCAGGTGTGTCGAGAAAAGTTATTCTACGTCCACCTTCAAGTTCAACGCTGTATGCACCGATATGCTGGGTTATACCGCCAGCCTCACCGGCAATAATGTTGCTATGCCTGATATAGTCGAGTAACGAGGTTTTACCATGGTCAACGTGTCCCATTACGGTAACAATAGGTGGGCGTGGTTTTAGGTCTTCAGGTTTATCCTCCTCATCGTCATTGATTACTTCCTGAACATCAACGCTTACAAACTCTACCTTATAGCCAAATTCATCGGCCACCATGGCCATGGTTTCGGCATCGAGGCGTTGGTTAATGGAAACCATCAAGCCCAGGTTCATGCATACGTCAATGACATCGGTAACCGGTACATTCATCATGGCAGCCAGCTCGTTAGCCGATACAAACTCGGATACCTTAAGTATCTGCTTTTCCTGTTCCTGACGTTCAAGTTCTTCGCGCTGACGGGCGCTAAGTACCTCACGTTTCTCGCGGCGATACTTTGAGCTCTTTGTTTTACCCTTGCTGGTTAAGCGTGCAAGGGTTTCCTTAATCTGTCGCTGAACCTCCTCCTCATCTACTTCGGGCCTAATTATTTTTTTCTTCTTTTTCTTAAGTTTTTTGGCCTTTTGATCATCTTTGGCGGTCTCCTTTTCGACCTTTACCTCTGTGGTTTGATTAACGCCAACCTTACCGTTCTTTTTGATACGTTTACGTTTCTTTTTCTTTCCATCCTTGTCGAAATCGGATGAGGAAGCAACCGGTTTCTTTTTGGCATCAAACTGGCTAAGGTCAATTTTCCCCTTAATGGTAGGACCGGCAAGTTTTTCCACCTTGGCTCTATAAACTTCCTCCGTAACACGACCTTCGTTCTGAGGTATGACTGGTGCTTGGGGCTCTACCTGATCAACTATCCCTGGTTCATTGTCTTCTCTTTTAACCACCTCTTTGGGTTGGGTTTTTGGTGTAGGTTGATGCCCGATTTTTTTGGGCGCTTTACCTGCTTTTTCTATATCAATTTTACCAACAACCTTGGGGGCTTTAACCTTTTCTTTGGGTTTAATAACCTCAGCTGGATGCGGTTTTTTAATTGTATCTTCTTGTGTGTGTTCAGGACTTTCCTTTTCCTGTTCAGGTTCTTTTTCAGGTTTAGGTTTTTCCTCTTTAGGTTTTTTTCCAACCGTGGAAAGATCAATTTTCCCTTTTACCTTAAGGTCAATTTTGGGTCTTTCAACCTCAATCATAGGCGGAACCGTTTCAAATGTATTGGATTTGATAATTATTTCATCGTCGGAGGGTTCATCGGAAAAATCATCCTCATCTTTTTCAATGTCATCAATGGATATTGTCTTCTTCTTATCCCTTAAAGCCTTAAGGTTTTCCTTTTGTTGCTCAGTTTTTTTCTTAAGGTCGAGCTCGTTGCCAAACTCTTTTTCGAGAATGATGACAACATCCTGATCAACCTTGGCATTTGGGTCATTCTCCACATTGTAACCCCTTTTGTGAAGAAACTCGACTAAAGTTCCCACGCCAACGTTAAACTCTTTTGCCAACTTACTGAGCCTAATTTTATTATCGCTTATCATAAAGGCTTCTTCCCCTCGATTTATTTATTACTTTGCAAAAGTAAACTAATGCTATTACTATTCAAATTCCGATTTTAAAATTCTTACGATTTCCTTAACGGTTTCCTCTTCAAGGTCAGTGCGTTTAACGAGTTCATCAAACGGTATTTCAAGCACGCTCTTGGCGGTATCACATCCTATACCCTTTAGCACATCGATTATCCACTCATCGATTTCGTCGGTGAACTCATCGATATTAACATCCTCTTCGTCCTCGGTAACCGATTCACGGTAAACGTCAATTTCGTAACCGGTAAGCTGGCTTGCCAGCTTAATATTGTAGCCTCCCTTCCCAATGGCCAAAGAAACTTCCGAAGGTTTAAGGTAAACCTCGGCACGTTTGTTATTCTCATCAATCTTAATTGATGAAATTTTAGCAGGGCTCAATGCACGTTGTATAAATAGCTGTGTGTTAGCTGTATAGTTAATCACATCGATACTTTCGTTTCTCAACTCGCGAACAATACCGTGTATTCTACTTCCTTTCATACCCACGCAAGCTCCAACGGGATCAACACGTTCATCGTACGATTCAACAGCAACTTTTGCCCTTTCGCCTGGAATGCGAACAATCTTTTTAATGGTAATTAAACCGTCGAAAATTTCTGGTACCTCAAGTTCAAACAACCTTTCAAGGAATGCATTAGCGGTTCTTGATAGGATGATTTGAGGTGTGTTATTTCGCATTTCAACCTTGTAAACAACGGCCCTGATGGTATCACCTTTCCGGTAAAAATCGGTTGAGATTTGCTCACTTTTTGGGAGGACAAGCTCATTGCCTTCATCGTCAAGTACAAGTATTTCTTTTTTCCAAATCTGGTAAACCTCGGCAGTTATAATTTCACCTATTCTGTCCTTATACTTGCTGTAAAGATTATTGCGTTCCAGCTCCATGATTCGTGAAGTGAGGTTTTGACGAAGCGCCAGTATGGCCCTACGGCCAAATTCAGAAAGCGAAACCTCAGAGGTCACCTCCTCGCCAATCTCATAATCCTCGTCAATCTTACGGGCATCGGAAAGGGCGATTTGTCGGTTTGGATCTTCCACGGCACCATCCTCCACTACCTCACGATTCCTATAAATAACAAAATCGCCTTTATCAATGTTGATGATTATATCAAAGTTATCGTCGGAACCGTATAGCTTTACCAACATGCTACGGAAAACGTCCTCAAGCACGCTCATCATGGTTGGCCTGTCGATATTCTTGAGCTCCTTAAACTCCAGAAATGAATCAATTAAATTCAGATTCTCCATCGCTTTAAATATTTTTCCTTTTTTATCACGTAAACTTAACAAAAACCTTTGCACTTTTGATTTGTGGGTAAGCAAGTTGCAGTGAATCAGTCACATCCTTTTTTTTCTTTGCTCCCTCAACAGCCACCCTTTTCACAACATTGATTACAATTCCATCAGAATCGGCATTACTGAGTATGCCTTTAATCTTTTCGCCTGTTTTGAGGTTCACCTCCAACTCCTTACCAATATTTTTGACAAACTGTCGGGGCATTTTAAGGGGCTGCCCCAAACCTGCCGAGGTTACCTCAAGTTCATAGTCCTCCTTATTCCTATCGAATGAAGCCTCAATCCCTTTGCTTATGGCAACACAGGAATCAATTGAAACACCGCTGTCGCCATCAATAGTAACAACAATCCTATTGCCGGGTCTAACTGAAACCTCCACAAGGAAAAGGTTTTCCTTTTCCAGCAAAGGGGTAACAACCTCAACTATTGCTTCCTTACTAATCATCCTTTTGCGTTTTTGTAAGCAAAACAGGGGACACAGTCCCCTGCTACTTCCAGCAAAACTTTTGCAAATGTACTACTTTTTTTTAGAAATAACAAATTATTTGTTTGAAAACCAGAGGTTGACAATTAATGGTATGTATCGGGATTTGAAATTACGNNGTTCGAGGTTCAGAGTTCAAAGTTCAAGGTTCCATATTTCAGATTTCAGATTTCAGATTCAAAAATCCTGATTTACTATCAACCATCAACTATTTTTCCGAACAACAAACAACTAATCAATCGAGTTAAAAGTTAAAGGTTAAAAGTTAATAGACATCAATCTAATCAATTACATCAACCGTGAACCGTTAATCTTGAACCTTGAACCTTGAACCATCAACCGTCAACTATTCTTCCGAACAACGAACAACGCCTTACGCCTTACTCCTTAGCCTTCGCCTCAGCCTCAAGGAAACTGGGAAATTAAGAAGATACGTTTCTTTTAACCTATTTTTTAATTAATTTGCGCAGTTAGGTTCATAAAAAATGATGTAATTAGCTCAAATCTTTTTACTTTGAATATAGCTGTAAACACACGGCTTTTGCTCCATGATAAACTTGAAGGGATAGGTTGGTTTACTTACGAAACCTTTATTCGTATAACCAAGTCACATCCTGAACATCAGTACTTTTTCATCTTCGACAGGCCATTCCATAAGTCTTTAATTTTTAGCGACAACATAACGCCAATTGTTCAACCGCCACCATCGCGTCATCCTTTTTTATGGTACTACTGGTTTGAGCACGGAATTCCGAAAATACTCAACGCCATAAAGGCGGATATTTTTGTTTCACCCGATGGATACTTGTCGCTTAATTCGGCGGTGCCTCAGCTGGCGGTAATACACGATATCAATTTCTACCATTACCCTGATGGATTACCTCCTTTAACCTCTCGCTACTTGAATCACTTTTTCCCACGTTATGCCCAAAAAGCTGAAAGAGTGGTTACCGTTAGTCAATTTTCGCGCTCCGATATTGCTAATAGCCTTAATATCAACCCAAAAAAAATTGATGTTGCCTTTAACGGTGCAAGCGACAAGTTTAAACCGCTGGTGAAAAGCGAAGTTGAAAACGTTCGACATGCTATCTCCGACGGGCAACCCTATTTCCTATTTGTTGGAGCATTTAATCCCCGAAAAAATATTGCACGGCTTATACAAGCCTACGACCTTTTTCGTAAAAACAACAATACACCTTTCAAACTCCTGCTTGTTGGCGAGCCCATGTTTAGAACATCCGACATCGAAAAGGCTTACAGGAGTTGCACCCATAAGAACGACGTTGTTTTTCTTGGAAGAAAAGGTATAGATGAGCTTTGTGGTATAACAGGGGCAGCACATGCCGTAGTTTACCCTTCAACCTTTGAGGGATTTGGAATACCCCTGCTGGAAGCCATGAGGTGTGGTATTCCCATTGCAGCTTCCAATGCCACAGCTATCCCTGAAATTGCAGGCAATTCAGCCATTTACTTTGACCCCTACTCTGTGGAACAGATGGCCAATGCCATGCAACGCATTGCATACGACATCGAACTGAGAGTTATGCTACGAACCAATGCGTTGGAACGGCAAAGGGTATTCAGCTGGGAGCATACAGCACAGGCCCTGTACAGCAGCATACAAAAATGTTTTAACCATGCTTAAACCTTACCTAAACAGTAATGTAATAGAAGCAGGCTGCGACGAGGCTGGCAGAGGATGCCTGGCAGGCCCCGTGTTTGCTGCCTCCGTTATTCTACCATCCGATTTTAACGACCCACTCATAAACGATTCCAAACAGCTTAGCCATAAGCAACGTATGCAACTCCGCAGGGTAATAGAACAGTATGCCATCGACTGGGCAGTTGCAAGCGTCTCAAATCGGGAAATTGACCAGATCAACATCCTAAATGCATCAATACAAGCCATGCAAAAAGCTGTAGGAAAACTTTCTAAAATCAGGCCTCAACATTTGCTCATCGACGGGAACCGATTTAAACCATTTCCCGGAATTCCTCATACATGCATAGTAAAAGGCGATTCCCTTTTCCTGTCCATTGCAGCAGCATCCATCCTTGCTAAAACCTATCGCGATGAATTCATGGAAAAAATCAGCAAAGAGTTTCCCCTTTACGGCTGGGAAACCAACAAGGGATATCCAACCCGTAAGCACAGGGAAAGTATTGCTAAATACGGGACTACACCCTATCACCGAAAAAGTTTTAGGCTACTGTAACCTCTCATCAACCACTTTGCCAGAAAACGTATTAAACTAAAACCAAATATATTTGTCGAAAAAACAAACCCAAAAAATGAACACCATGATGAAACGATTAACAACACTCATACTAGGATTTCTGCTCCTGGTAAGTTCGGTTCTGAGAGCCGACGAGGGGATGTGGTTACTTCCCCTGCTTCAAAAGTATAACATACAGGCCATGCAGCAGAAAGGCTTTAAGCTTACTGCTGATGACATTTACAGCCTCAACCAGGCAAGCATAAAAGATGCCGTTATCATCTTTGGTCGGGGCTGTACCGGCGAGGTGGTATCGGAACAGGGTTTAGTGCTTACAAATCATCACTGTGGCTATGGTGCAATTCAACAGCATAGCACCCCTGAGCACGATTACCTTGAAGATGGATTCTGGGCTAAATCGTTCGAGGAGGAAATTCCTACCCCGGGCCTTACTGCCACTTTCCTGATCCGCATGGAGGATGTAACGGAACAGGTAAACGCAGCTTTTAAACCCGAAATGTCCGAAACCGAACGCAATAAAGCAGCCACAGAAGTTGGACAAAAAATTGCCAACGAGGCAACCGAAGGAACTCACTACACTGCTGATGTTCGCAGCTTTTTTGGTGGGAACCAGTACTTCCTTCTGGTTTACGAAGTCTTTACTGATGTACGTTTTGTTGGGGCTCCCCCATCATCCATTGGTAAGTTTGGCCACGATACCGATAATTGGATGTGGCCTCGCCACACCGGCGACTTTTCCGTATTCCGCATATACGCCGATAAGGACAATAAACCAGCCGTTTACTCACCCCAAAATGTACCCTATAAGCCAAAATATTTCCTTCCCATTTCTTTAAAAGGTGTAAACAATGGCGATTTTGCCATGATTATGGGCTACCCAGGCAGTACACAACGCTACATGACCTCCGTAGAAGTTGAGGAGCGCATGAAAATTATAAATGCAAACAGAATATACATTAGAGGTATAAAACAGGAAATCTGGCTTAAGGATATGCAAGCCGATAAGGTGGTAAATCTCAAGTACGCATCAAAGTACGCCGGTTCGAGCAACTACTGGAAAAACTCGATTGGAATGAATAAGGCTCTTAAACGCCTTAAGGTTTATGATTTTAAGGTGCAGCAGGAAGAAGAGTTTGCCAAATGGATTCTTGCATCGCCCGAACGTCAACAAAAATACGGCAATGCTCTGGAGCTGATAAAGGAGGGGGTTACTGGTCGAAAAGAATACCTGAATGCCAGCCAGTACATCAGCGAAGCACTATACAGCGGAGCTGAAGTAGTTGGTTTTGCCAGCATGACCCGTTCGTTAGCCGATGCCCTTAAAAACAACAACACCGAAGATATTTCAAAAATATCCAATTCGCTCAAGGGGCGAGCTGAATACTTTTACAAGAACTATAACACCCCCACCGACCAGAAAACCTCTAAGGCCATGTTCCGTATTTTCATGGAAAATGTGCCTGTAACTTACCAGCCTGATATTTTTAACACCATCAGGACTAAATTTAAAGGTGATGTTGACCGGTACATCGACCAGATGTTTGCCAAAACCATATTTACCGATTCCGTTAAGTTTTATGCCTTTCTCGACAAACCTAGCCTGAAGGTTCTTGAAAAAGACCCGATTTATGTGGCAGCAGCTTCCATTGCAAGCAAAGCCGATGAATTAAGAAAGTTACTGACACCATTTAACGAAAAAATACAGCAAGGGCAGCGTTTGTACATTGCAGCAATGCTGGAAATGAACCAAGGTAAAGCTCTATACCCCGACGCTAACTTTACCATGCGCCTAACCTATGGCGAGATTAAAGACTACTACCCCATGGATGCCGTGCACTACGATTACTACACCACTCTACATGGCGTTATGGAAAAAGAAGACCCCGATAACTGGGAGTTTGTAGTTCCCGCTAAGCTCAAGGAACTTTACAACTCAAAGGACTATGGCCGCTACGGCAAAAATGGCACAATGCCAGTTGCCTTTATCTCAACCAACGATATTACTGGCGGTAACTCGGGCAGCCCTGTTATGAATGGCAATGGCGAACTCATTGGCATTGCATTCGATGGCAACTGGGAAGCCATGAGTGGTGACATTGTTTTTGAAAACAACTTGCAGCGCACCATTTCGGTTGATATCCGCTACGTACTTTTTGTAATCGACAGGTATGCCGGAGCATCCCGCCTTATTGAAGAAATGAAAATCGTTGAGTAGCATTGGCATCTTATAAAGTATAGAAGCCGAGGATGTGTCCTTGGCTTATATATTTTAATGCCTAATATAGTAGCGAGTAGCGAAAAGTGAGTAGCGAGTAGCGGGTAGCGGGTAGCGATTAGCGGGTAGAGAGTAGTGGGTAGAGAGTAGCGAGTAGCGAGTAGAAAATAAGTCAAAGATATTAATGAGTCCTGTATAAAAAGTCAAATTTCATTGGAAATGATGGTTCTCGAAAAGAACGCAAGAATTGCAATGTGCTTATTATCAGTGATTTAAATATGAAAAGTTAAACGTTAAACGTTAAACGCCTAACATCAAACGTAAAATATCAAACGCCTAACGTTTAACACCTTACACATATGAACATTTTTAGACTGGGCTCATTAATTTGAAATTAATTAAAAAACATGCTACTAACTACTATCTACTCACTACTGTTGTAGAGTTTAGTATTTTCCTCCTCATTCTCGCTACTATCTACTACATTCTCGCTACTATTTTTTGCATTGAGCCATTGCGCTTAACTCGAGGGTCAAAATCAAAGAACATTAAACGCGGTAATGTTTAGGAAGCAGACTATCATAGCTTACCCTTTATTCGTCATGTGACATCATTTTTTTATCACATTTTAGTATGTTATTCGTCAAAATGTACTACCTTTAGTCGGCTAATTAGTGAAAATTTGCATTTAAGAAAATACTAATAATCACTTATACAAACAAACACCTCAAGTTAACGTGGAAAAAGGCGAAGTTTTAATTAATCATTATGGTCCTCTCTCATACGAGGAAATAGGTTTTTTGCTTAATAAAATGACATCCCTTCTTGAGCGGTATAACTTTGGCATCACCATTCGCAAAAAAGTGTACGCTGCAATGGTTGAGAGCCTTGAAAACATATACAAGCATCAGGATGTAATAAAAGGGAGCAACAACTATCAACCTAAATTTTCACTGGTACTGGAAAACAACGCGGTTGATTTAACTTGCTCCAACTCACTACTTAAAATAAAAACAAAGCGATTAAAAGAACGTTTGGAAAAAGTGAACCAGCTTGATAAAGCTGGCCTGAGAGAGTTTTATAAAGAGGTTATACTCGGCGAGAATGTAACCCAAAAGGGAGGGGCTGGGCTCGGCATCATTAATATTGCCAAGGTTACCGAAAACAAGTTAGAATTTACATTTGACGATATTGATGAGCAGTACGCATATTTTACACTGAGAATAAAGGTTTCGCTTCAAAACCTAAACAACTAGTGTACATGGAACCACTATACATTGAACCCAGCGAGTTTACACCCCGTGTTTTTTTCGATCCCGAGAATTCGGTGTTCGAAATATCAGGATTCTCCAGACCCGAAAATGCGGTTGGTTTCTATAAACCACTTATTAAATGGCTCGAAGATTACGAAGAACAAATACTTGCCAAGAATATAAACTTTAACAAAAGCAATCTTACATTCAACCTGAAGCTAACCTATTTCAACTCGGCTACTTCCAAATTTCTTTTGGATATACTCCTGCTTTTCATGAAGTTCCATTCCAAAGGAAATACAATTGAAATTAACTGGTACTACGATGAAGACGACGACGAAATATTTGAGTCGGGCGAGGAAATTTCCGAAATGATCAATTTTCCATTTAATTTTATTCCAATAACACCTAATGTATAAAATTTTACAGGGATGAATCCACTTATTTTACAAGCGAGTAGCTCAACACCATACATCGATTTTAACCCAAACGAAAACAGGTTAACTATTTCGGGTTACTCACGCCCCGAAAATGTCAGGGATTACTACATCCCCATTCTCGATTGGCTTGAAAACTATAGGAACGAACTAAAAGACAAAAAGGAAAAAGAGGAACAAATTCAACCAATCGAGTTTGATTTTAAATTCGTTTACTTTAACTCGTCATCGGCAAAATTTTTATACGATATTATAATCCTCCTCAACCAGATTCAGAAAGATGGTATTCCCTTAACCATAAACTGGTACTACGACAAGGACGATTCCGAGTTCCGCGAAGCTGGTGAAGACTTATCGGAACTGGCTCAAGTTACCTTCAACTTTGTAGTTTACCAGTAAAATAACATCAAGGCAAGCTACTACTGTTTCACTTTAGGGTAACCACTAAAGCAACATTTGCTTGCACCAACATTCAAGTAATGTAAACTATTTCTCCTGGATGTTTCTTTGAAGTTAGATAGGTGTAAATACCTAAAAAAAACTTTTTGAAAATTTTATTTGCTAACAAAATTCTATTTTTGCTACTTCTGATAAAACTTGAAAAGCGATGACCGAACATGAGCTAACCTTAGGCGACAGTGGAGAAAGACCTAAAAATTTTTTAGAGGAGATTATTGAGGAAGATATTCGAACTGGCAAACACGGAGGGAAAGTGCTTACCCGCTTTCCTCCCGAACCAAACGGATATCTGCACATAGGTCATGCCAAATCGATATGCTTGAACTTTGGTCTGGCGCAAAAGTATGGAGGCAAAACCAATCTACGATTCGACGATACCAATCCGGTAAAGGAAGATATGGAGTACATTAACTCCATCAAGGAAGATATTCGTTGGCTTGGTTTTGAATGGGCTAATGAGTTTTACGCCTCCGATTACTTTGATCAGCTATACCAGTGGGCTGAATTGTTAGTCCAAAAAGGATTAGCCTACGTTGACGATCAATCACAGGAAGCAATTCGATTAAATAGAGGAACGGTAAATCAAGCCGGTAAGGAAAGCCCATGGCGCAACCGTTCGGTTGAAGAAAACCTTGACTTGCTCCGTCGCATGCGCGCCGGGGAATTCAAAGATGGCGAAAAGGTGCTGCGCGCTAAAATTGACATGGCTCATCCCAACATGCTGATGCGCGACCCCATCATGTACCGCATTATTCATGCCGAGCACCATAACACAGGCAACAAATGGTGCATTTACCCCATGTACGATTACGCTCACGG
>DFYV01000059.1 GCA_002383425.1 Bacteroidales bacterium UBA4073
TTATGGCGTTTTTATGATAAACATAATTGAGTCCAGTCAAAAAAGGCCAAAAGCAAACGCGTCATTGCGAGGAGGCACGACGAAGCAATCTGTTGCTCAAAGAGATATAGATTGCTTCACTTCGCTCGCAATGACGAGAATACCTTTTTATACTGGACTCATATTTATTTCTTTCTATTAACCCAGTTGAAAACAACTTTAAGAAATTTTAAATACATAAATGTATGTATATCGGTAAAATTAACCTCGTAAGTTTTTGCAAACCTAATTTCTACGGGGTTAATCAACCAATTATATAAATAAGATGGATAAGTTATTCTATTACACCTCCTTATTATAAGTATCTGGCATTCAACAATAAAACTTTATAAACTTTCAATCCCGATATAATCGGGACAGGCATTTGTACCTTTTTAGACTGAACTCATCTAAAAATAAAAAGGTATTTATGAAGACAGCCAAATAATACGATTATGCTATGTTTATGTTTCACGTTCGCTTTCGACCGTGTAAACAAAACTATCGGCTCGGTAAAAACCCAAATTGTACTCAATGGGTCGGCTTCCGGGGTCAAAAACAAACCGTTTCCGTTTAAGGATGGGATCGCCGGGTTTTAAACGAAGTTTGGTGGCTAAAAAATCATCCGCTGCGATAGCGCTGATTTCCTCCTTCGATAGGTGGGCAACCGTTGCGTATTTTTTCTCAAGTATTTCGTAAAGGGGTTGGCTAAAATCTTCGTTCCCGGTTAGACCAACTCTTGGATGGAAATAGGAGATGAAGAATACAAACGGCCCTTCGGGGCGTCCCCTTAAACGTTCCAGTTTAAGTATCTGCTTATTTAAAGGTATTCTAAAGAAGTTGGATAATTCCTTATCGGCATCAACCCATGAAATGTTTAATTCGTAGTTGGTTATTGTTATACCAAGAGCCTTCATCTCCTGCGAAAAACTTAACCAATTTTTAAGACGAGTGCCTACGCTTTTATTAGCCACAACAGTTCCAACGCCCTTTTTCCGGATGAGCAACCCCTCGTAGGTTAACTTATTGGTTGCCTGGCGCAAAGTATTTCTTGAAATACCCAAATGCTTAGCCAGATCCACTTCATTGGGAAGAAACTTACCATTCCTGTATTCAGGATCATTTATTATTTCTCTAAGCAGGTTCTCTACCTGAACATGCAGCGGGACAACACTTTTATGGTCAATTTTATATTTGAGCATCAGGTCAAATTTTATGAAAAACCTTGTTTGGAATACGAAATTAATACATTCATATGTATGAACAAAAATAATGGTTAATTCTTTTTTTGAGGGGCTAAGGAAAGGATAAAGGATAAAGTTTGAGGTTCGAGGTTTAAAGTCAAGTTAAAAGTTAAAAGTTAAGAGCTTGCCCTGAGTGAAATCGAAGGGTTAAAGGGCAAAAGATAATCGTTAAACGTGAATCGTTAAACGTTAAACGATAGCCATTTAGAGGTTCGAGGTTCGAGGTTCAAGGTTCAAGGTTAGCGGTTCACGTTTAACGGTAAACAGTTGATGGTTGATGGTTGATGGTTGAAAGATGTTCGTTGTTTGTTGTTCGTTGTTCGGGAAAAGGAATCTTTAATTCGTAATTCGTAATTCGTAATTTGAAATTCAAAAGATATCAACCATCAACCATCAATTGCAGCTCAAAAAAAGATTTAAACTATTACCCTACGTTTTTGAAACATTTCAAAATCTTTGAAGTTTCTGGCAGAATTTCAAGATAAAATATGTAATTTTGTCAGTTATCGTATTGGAATGGAAGTTCAAAACATAAAGCAACGATTTGGAATAATAGGCAATGCACCAGCGTTGATTAGGGCAATTGATATTGCCCGGCAGGTTGCGCCAACCGATCTATCGGTGCTGATTACCGGTGAGAGTGGTACGGGAAAAGAGGTGTTTCCGCAAATTATCCATAGTTACAGCGCTCGTAAACACGGTGCATACATTGCGGTAAACTGTGGTGCAATTCCTGAAGGAACAATTGATTCGGAACTTTTTGGGCATGAGAAAGGGTCATTTACTGGTGCAACCGACAGCCGTAAGGGCTACTTTGAGGTTGCCGACGGTGGTACCATTTTTCTGGATGAGGTAGGTGAGCTGCCCTTGTCAACCCAGGTTCGCCTGCTTAGGGTGCTTGAATCAGGTGAATTCATTAGGGTTGGATCGTCAAAGGTTCAGAAAACCAACGTTCGGGTTGTTGCTGCCACTAACGTGAACCTCGTTGAGGCCATAGCGGAAAACAAATTCCGTGAGGATTTGTATTATCGCTTAAACACTGTGCCCATATTTATTCCTCCGCTCCGTGAGAGGCAGGAAGATATTCACTTACTTTTCCGCAGGTTTGCAACCGATTTTGCCGAAAAGTACCGGATGCCTGCAATATCGCTCGACGATGAAGCCCGAAAAGTTCTGGTATCGTACTACTGGCCAGGGAATGTGCGTCAACTCAAGAATGTAACCGAGCAAATATCGATTATTGAGCAGAAAAGGGTAATTGATGCCGAAACGCTTATGCGTTACCTGCCTGGTTATAATCCCTCGCGTTTACCTACCCTTTACAACAAAAAAGGTATAGTTGATGAACGAACCTCTTCCACTGAACGTGAAATACTCTATAAGATACTTTACGATATGCGCAGCGATATGAACGAGCTTAAAAAGCTCGTGTTCGACCTGATGCGCAACGGGATCGTTCCGGCCGATCGCCTTCGTTCATCGCCAGTATTTCAGGATTTAAAGGTTCCACCAGCCGACCCAATAATTTCCACAAACCCCATTCAAGGAAACGAAGGCAAGTCGTTTGTTAAAGATTTAAATGATATTCAGGATACCGAGGCGATTCAAGAAGAGATTCTCTCACTTGAGGAAAAGGAAAAAGAATTGATAGTAAAGGCACTTGAAAAGCACAACGGCCGCAGAAAATCGGCTGCTAATGAGTTAGGCATTTCAGAGCGTACCCTATACCGAAAAATTAAGGAATACGATATTAACCTTTGAATATGTTAAGGAAAAGAATTATTTTACCATTGCTTATCGCATTCTCAGCTATTACACTGAATGGTTGTAAGGTCAGCTACACCTTTAGCGGGGCATCGATACCGCCCGAGGCGAAAACTTTTAGCGTTCAGCTATTCCAGAACCTTGCCAGTATTGTAAACCCAACCCTGTCGAATTACTTCACCGAGGAGCTAAAAAATCGGTTTTTAACCCAGACCCGCTTAGCCCCTGTAGCCGATTTTGGAGATTTTGCCTTTTCTGGTCAAATTGTAACCTACGACGTTTCGCCTACTTCCATTCAGGGCAATGAAATTGCAGCTCAAAACCGTTTAACCATTGGGGTTAAGGTAAAATTTGTAAACGCCATCGATCCAAAGCAAAGTTTTGATAAAACTTTTTCGCAGTATGCCGTTTTTAGCAGTAGTCAAAACTTTACTCAGGTTGAGCAGGCTCTGGTTCAGGAAATTGTTGAGAAGTTAATTGACGATATTTTTAACGCAGCGGCATCAAACTGGTAGGCCATGGATAAGCAAAGTTTTTTCAACCTATTGGAAAAGAACAATTTGGGCAAGCAGGTTAACATCGATGAGCTTAGCGAACTGGTGAGTAAATACCCCTACTTTAATGCTGCCCGTTCGGTATTACTTCAGCAGATATTTGTGACCGATAAGGAGCTTTTTAAAAAGGAGATATCCCGTCATGCCCTTTTTATACCCGATAGGCGATACTTTGCTATACTTATTTCGAACCTCGAAAATGTTACGGATAGCTCTCAAAAAGTTGATGTTAAACCCGATCGTGAAAGTTCAAAAGGGGCAAAGGACAAAAAAGGGGAAACGATAAAAGAGCCCATTGCTACTGAGGGAACTCTTCCCAAAACACCTAAAAAGCGTGGTCGTCCAAGGAAGAAAATTGATAATGCCGACAGCATATTAGTACTCCTTGAGAACGATGAAAAAACCACAAAAACCATTGTCCCTGATGGTAAGCCAACATCAACAGATACCGACATCCTGGAACTTATAGAGAATGATAGCGACAAGGGGAATGAAAAGGTTGATTTAATAGAAAGATTTATTACAGAGCAACCTACAATTCCACGGCCTGCAACACCTCAGAGGGGTTCCGATAACGGGGGAGTGGTTGATGTTTCAGTAAACTCCGTTATTGAGCCCGATGAGCTTGCCACCGAAACTTTAGCCGAAATATATGCCCTTCAAGGGTATGTAGAAAAGGCAATTTCGGTTTACGAAAAATTACGCTTGAAATATCCGGAGAAAAGTAGTTACTTTGCCGATCAAATTCAGAAGCTTAAAAAGCAGCAAGAATAGGTTAAACTATAAATTCACATAAGCGATGTTTACACTGGTAATGACATTTGTTGTGATTGTATCAGTCCTCCTGATACTAATCGTTTTGGCGCAAAACCCCAAGGGGGGTGGATTGGCGTCAAATTTTGCTGGTTCAAATCAGATCATGGGCGTACGCCGCACTGCCGATTTCCTTGAAAAAGCTACATGGACACTGGCAATTGCACTGGTGGTATTGAGTTTTTTGGCAACCATTACAATACCAAAACCTGAGGGTGAACAAAAGTCGGTTATTGAGTCGAAGGTACAAGAAACCCAACCCAGCGCTTTACCCAATTTCCCAATGCCAACCGAGCAAGGCGATAGCCTGAGGTAAGAACACATTCTTTAAACATTACCTTAGCAATGAAAAAAGTCATTTTTGCAATACTTTTGGGCTCAACCTCATTATGGGGCGGGGCCCAAAATGTTCTGGATAGTACTATTAGTAATCAATCAATCAGGTTCAATACAACCGAAATCGATTACGGGACAATACCCCAGCATTCTGACGGAAGCAGATATTTTGAGTTCATTAATACTGGTTCAAACCCATTAATATTGACCAATGTGGTTGCATCGTGCGGATGCACTGCAACCGAATGGCCTCGGGAACCCATAAAGCCCGGTGAAAAGGGTACTATTACCGTTAAGTACAATACGGCAATAGTTGGAACTTTTCGAAAAAGTATAAGGGTATTTACCAACTCAGGTAATGAGCCCGTTTTACTCATTATAAAGGGCGAAATTAAACCTATCGATAGTACAAGTAATCAAAAATAAAACCAAAAAAAAGCCATGCCAAAGATATCAGAAAAAGGATTAGCCATGCCGGCTTCACCAATTCGAAAGCTGGTACCATACGCTGAGGAAGCAAAACGCAAGGGGCGTAAAGTTTATCACCTAAACATTGGTCAACCCGATATTCCTACTCCAAAAGTAGCCCTTGATGCTGTTAGAAATGTTGATTTAAAGGTTGTGGAGTATAGCCATTCAGCAGGTTTTGAAAGTTACAGGAAAGGCCTTGCCCGGTACTACCAACGATTAGGCATTGATATTACTCATAACGACATAATAGTTACCACCGGTGGTTCGGAGGCAATTACCATTGCGTTTATGGCCTGTTTGAATCCTGGTGATGAGGTAATTATCCCTGAACCTTTTTATGCTAACTACAATGGATTTGCCGTGCAGGCAGGGGTGGTGGTCAAACCTATTGTATCGTCAATTGAGAACGATTTTGCATTACCTCCCGTTGAGGAGTTTGAGAGGCTCATCACTCCCCGGACTAAGGGTATAGTAATTTGCAACCCTAATAATCCAACCGGTTATCTGTATTCCAAGGAGGAGCTTGAGCAGCTGGCAACCATTGTCAAAAAACACGATCTTTACCTTTTTTCCGATGAGGTTTACCGTGAATTCTGTTACGATGGGGCAATACATTATTCGGCCATGTTGCTCAAGGGGCTTGATAATAACGTAATATTGATGGATTCCGTATCGAAGCGCTACAGCATGTGTGGGGTTCGGATAGGAACTCTTATTTCCCGTAATAAGGAGGTTGTTGCCACAGCATTAAAATTTGCGCAGGCACGTCTTTCACCACCATCGTTTGGCCAAATTGCAGCCGAAGCTGCGCTAAATACCCCAGCCGAGTACTTCAAGGAGGTGTACGACGAGTATATCAAGCGTAGGAATTTCATGGTTGACGCTCTCAATAGAATGGAGGGGGTTTACTGCCCCAAGCCCAAGGGTGCATTTTACAGCGTAGTTAAGTTGCCCATTGACGATAGCGACAAGTTTGCGCAATGGCTGCTTGAGCATTTTGAGTATAAAAACCAAACCGTGATGCTGGCACCTGCAACTGGATTTTATTCAACTCCAGGTTTAGGTAAAAATGAGGTTCGCATTGCCTACGTGCTCAACGTTGACGATTTACGGAATGCCATGGAATGTTTGGATGTTGCCTTGAAGCAATATCCCGGAAGAACATTGTAGAATATTGTTTCAAGCAGAAAAAGCCCCGATTTTTATCGGGGTTTTACTGCTTTCTGACCCGTTTCGGATTTTTTTTGATAAACTCTTCCCAGTTCGAGGTTTTACCGTCAGAGTTAACCTGTTCTCCCTGAAAAAAATGGCATACGGCAGCTGCTAATCCGTCGGTGGCATCAAGGTATTTCTGGTCAAAATCTTTTTCGCCTAAAATATTTTTTAGCATAGCGGCAACCTGTTCTTTGGATGCACTTCCAACACCAGTGATAGCCAGCTTAATTTTTCGTGGGGCATACTCGTATATGGGGATTGATCGGGAAAGTACCGCAGCCATGGCAACACCCTGGGCACGACCCAGCTTAAGCATGCTCTGAACGTTTTTGCCGTAAAATGGGGACTCAATGGCTACCTCGTTGGGCTTATACTCATCAACCAGCTGCTGAACTCTATCAAATATTGCCCTGAGCTTTGTGTAGTGGTCGGGGTATTTGGCAAGTTCAATTACTCCCAGAACAATGAGTTTAGCCTTGTTTGGTCCGCTACAATGAATTATACCGTAACCCAAAACGTTGGTTCCGGGATCAATGCCAAGTATGGTTCGGGGAATGGGCATGTTGAAAGTTAAAGGTTAAAAGTTAAAGGTTAAAAGTTAAAGGTTAAAGGTTCAGGGTTCAAGGTTCAAAATTACGAATTACGAATTACGAATTACGAATTAAAGATTCCTTTTTCCGAACAACGAACAACGAAAAAAACGAGTTAAAAGTTAAAAGTTAAAAGTTAAAAGTTAAAGGTTAAAGGTTCAAGGTTCAAGGTTCGAGGTTCAAGGTTCGAGGTTCAAAATTACGAATTACGAATTACGAATTACGAATTACGAATTAAAGATTCCTTTTTTCCGAACAACGAACAACGAAAAAAACGAGTTAAAAGTTAAAAGTTAAAGGTTAAAGGTTCAAGGTTCAAGGTTCGAGGTTCAAGGTTCGAGGTTCGAGGTTCAAGGTTCAAGATTCAAGATTTCGAGGCTATGTTTTACTATCAACCATCAACTATTATTCCGAACAACGAACAACGAACAACGAACAACCATCAACCATCAATCATCAACCATCAACTTTTTCTCCGAACAACGAACAACGAACAACCATCAACCATCAACCGTCAACCATCAACTATTCCAATTACCAGGCGCCAATTTCTTCGTACAAACCATAGCCCGTTACCGGATTAGCCTTAATGTGTTGTTTCAATGAAAGTTTTATACCAACGCCAAGGTAATTGAGCGCACTATGCAAGCTGCTTTCGTCAACATCGCCAAAAGGGGTGAGTACATCATCGTCGGCTTCAATA
The DNA here is from genome assembly GCA_002383425.1 of Bacteroidales bacterium UBA4073. Taxonomy (GTDB): domain Bacteria; phylum Bacteroidota; class Bacteroidia; order Bacteroidales; family Tenuifilaceae; genus Tenuifilum. The sequence goes on from DFYV01000059.1 coordinate 7,709, forward strand.
TCTACAGGAATCCCATCAAAGTAATCGCCTTGATTGTTAGCGTTACGAATGCTAAAGCAAACAGGCACTATAAGCCAGTCGATGCTGGGATCTGTAAATTCAAAGGAGTACATACCAACAGGTTTCCCGTGAGTTTTGCTACCAACAAGTATAACATCCATGTATGGTTTTAGCGCATTAATTACCAGCTCGCTTGCCGATGCCGTGCTACTGGTAGTAATAAAAACGACTTGAGGTATTACAATCGAACTGTTATTATATTTAAAATAAATTGTAGTGTCATCGTCAGTATGTTTATTGTTATGAACATAATTCCCAAAAATTGTTGAGTCGGAGTCATTTACCTTGTAAAGTAAACTGCCCAGTAATTGTGAACCACTAACTAATCCTCCACCATTATAGCGCAGATCGCAAATCAGCTCATTAACACCTTCACTTTTGAATTCTTGAAAGAGTGCTTCAAGTTCTTGCGCGGTTTTTTCCACAAATCCCTGTAGTACAAAGTAACCCACCTTTTTGCCATTGAAGGTGTAAATACTATCCATGAGAACAGTGTTCATTTCAATTTCAGCTTTGCTAAATGTATGCTGAACGGTTTGTCCTGAAGGTGATTTAAAGATGAATGTTTTGGTAACGCCAATCTCAGTAACTCCAATGAGCGAATTGTAGTTATCGGGAGTAGGGGTTTGCCCGTCGATACTAACAATTTCCCATCCCCTGCCTATTCCATTGGCATAAAGGGGCGATGATTTAAACACAAAGGTGATGATAAGCTTACCATCGTCTGTAAAAGCCGCCCCGAAACCAAAACCGATATAGGCGGCTTGCTCGTAGTATGCTTCATGTTCCTGTTTAGTTGTAACGTAACTCCAGCGGTCGGGTGGGTCAAATCGTATGGCTTTTACCAGCGCAACAGGATCGGCGTAGCTATTTGGATCAATAGCCGGAAGTTTTTCGTACCAGTAATACCAGTCCTTCATGAGGTTGTAAACCTCTTTGTTTACATCTACCTTTAATTCAGCCTCGTCGTTACACGAGGTAAATGCTATTAATACTATTAGTAGAGTTAGAAGTTTAAAGCGGGTCATTTTTTACTTCATTTTTAGTGAATAATTGCTGAAACATTATAGCTCCTACTATAAGTAAAAGCCCTGCAATAGTAGTCCAAACAATTTTTTCGTGAAGAACAAGGTTTACGAATACTAAAGCAATGAACGGTACAAGATACGAAAAATTACTTAACCGGGCTGTGTTTGTGGCGCTGTTCAGCGCTTTGAGCCAAAGAACAAAGGTTATGCCCATTTCAAATGCTCCAATATAAGCTGATGCAGCAATACCCTTAATGTTGATAATGGGTAAATTACCAGTCATAGCCATTAATATAAAAGTAAAGGCAGTTGCCATGGCAAAGCTGATGAAAAGTTTGACCTCCTCGTTGCGATTTTTATCGTACATGTTTACAATCCAGAATGCAGCCCAAATCACTGAGCTTACCACTGCCAGTATAACGCCTAACGGATTCGATTTGGCAAAAATGTTAATGTTACCCTGCGACGATATTAATGCAACACCTACCAGGCTAATTATCAAGGCTATAACATCGGTAAAATGCAATGGATGCTTTAGCAGCAGGGCTGCCATGACCACCAAAACTATAGGCCAAATGTAGTTTAGGGGTTGAGCAACTTGAGCTGGTAAAAGGCTATAAGCTTTAAAAAGCACGAGGTAGTAGAGAAATGGGTTAAGCAGCGATTCGGCAAGCGAGAGTAAAATATCCTTTTTACCGGAGAATTTCAGCAGGTTCAATTTTCTTTGAAAAGCTAATATCGTAAACAATATAGCTGTTGACGAAAGCGATGACCAAAAAAGCAGCTGAATAGGGTCTATGTACCTTAGCCCAATTTTAAAAGCAGTAGCCGAAGTGCCCCAGAAAAGCACTACGAAAAGGGCATAGAAGTAGGCACGGCTTTGGCTTTTTTCCTTCATGGGTAAAGGTTATAGAAAGCCAAGTTCCAGCATTGCCTCATCGCTCATGCGGCTTTTATCCCAGGGTGGGTCAAAGGTTAAGCTAACTTCCGCGTTGGTTACGCCTTCAATTTGGGCAATCTTCTCCTGAACCTCCTCAACCACTTGATCGGCAAGGGGGCAGTTTGGTGCCGTGAGGGTCATTGTAATGGTAACCTTGCGGTTACTGTCAACATCAACTTCATAGATTAATCCTAGATCGTAGATGTTAACAGGTATTTCGGGGTCGTAGATGCCTTTAAGCGTTTTTACAATATCGGTTTGAATTTCCAGCTCGTCGCGCATAGCACTTTTTTTAAAGTAACAGCTAAGGTTATTTAAGGTTTAGCTTGCCCCTTCAATTTTTGCCTTGAAGGCAAGGGCGTACATACGCATTTGCTTAATCATGGCAACAAGCCCATTGCTGCGGGTAGGGGAAAGATTCTCTTTTAAACCTATTTTGTCGATGAAGTAAAGGTCGGCGTTAAGTATCTCATCGGGAGTATGGCCCGATAGAACCTTAATTAGCAGTGCAATTATTCCTTTTGTAATTATTGCATCGCTATCGGCAGTAAAATAAATAATACCGTCGTGCAATTCGGCATCAAGCCAAACCTTGCTTTGGCAGCCTTGTATAAGATATTGTTCGGTTCGTTTACGTTCATCAATGGGTGGTAAATCCTTGCCATACTCAATAAGCTGCTGGTAGCGGTCCATCCAGTCGTCGAACACGCTGAACTCATCCACAATGGTGTTTTGAACCTCGTTGATTGTCATTTCTTTTTTCAGCAAATATAATTAGATTCCTGTATAGAACGAAAAACAGCAAAGCTGCTGATAGATGCTTTGCTGCAATTGGAAGTTTGCTGGAGAATTTTTAGTTTATTTCAATAAGCTCAATGGGCATTCTAAGAGCCAGGCTTAAATCTTTTCCCCATTCCTTCATGTCCAAATCTTCGTTCTCGTAATGGCATATTACCCTAACGGGTAAGCCATTAAGGTGAATATCTTCAAGGTGTTTCAAAAACTTGCCCAGATGATGTTCCGAACAACCGTTAATAAATGTAAGATAGAACTCTACGGTGATGGTTTTTGGGGAGTAATTGGCAGCATAGCTTTGCAACCATCGATTAACAGGAGCCAGGAATGATTGTGGATCGCTAGGGATTAGGTTTCCTACCATCATTATACGTCCTGAATTTATTTCACATTTAATTTCAGGGGTTTCAGTGGTTGCCGGTATGTACAAATCAGCCAGTTCAGTAATTTTCTCCTCGTTCACCATTGCCTTAAAAAAAGTTAAAATGTATCCGACAAATGTAAGTAAAAGTTTAAAATACTCTGGGGATATTTACTTTTTTGTTTCCTGAACTTTTTGTAGCAGGTAATTCTTGAACTCGTAGTTGGATTGGTAAAGGAGCATGACTTTCTTGGGTGGCAGTATTAGGAGCAGTTGCTTGTTGAATTCAGCCAGCAACTCCGCTTCGCGTTTTTGTGATTCCACATACCGATTGGCATAGTCAACTGCCTCCTTATCGGTTATGTTTTTCATGTTGTGTATAAACTCGTCGGCCAGTTTATGGCGGTTGTTTATAATTTTAGTTTTTTTATCCCAGTATTCATCGTACAGTGGCCAAAACTTTCTGGCTTCATCCTGGGTAAGCTCCAGTTTTTTGGTCAGGAAAACAACTTTCTCGGCTTTAAGGGCCTTATCGGTGTTATCGTTCTGGGCGAAAACCTTAACCCCGGAAGTTATAAGTGATAGAATTAGTAGTATTTGAAAAAACAGCTTCATGGTTTAATTTCTTCCTTTTCGTCGATAATCGTGATACAGTTGTTGCTTCGAACGTACAACCTGTGGGGCATTTCTTTGAAAGATTCTTTTAGGCTGTCAGTTTTCTTCTTCTGCTCAATGGCTTGGTAAAGGTCAATATCATCGAACTCGTAAATGGTTCGGCTTACAATTTCGACATAGTCGGTTTTTGCAGTCTTTTTATCAGCTATTAGGGGACGAGCCATATAGTACCCCAGGTAGCTGAGCATGGCCATAAAAGCAAAACCGGCAGCAAATGACAACTGTGAGCGCAATGCTATCCATTTCCCCTTGGGGGTGGATTGTGTTTCAGTAGAAGCAATGCGCTCCTGAACCCTTAAAGGTAAGCTATCGAAGTAACCTTCAGGAACCTTAAAGGGCAATTTCTTGTTGAACTTTTCCTCCAGACTTTTCATACTCATTCTCCTTATCAATGCGCCTTTGCCAATATCTACTAAATCTATGATATGATGTTTAGGTATAGGTTTAATCTTCCTCTAAGAATTTTTCAATTTTTTTCACGGCGTGGTGGAACGAAGCCTTAAGCGCACCAACCGAAGTGCCAAGGATTTTTGAAATTTCCTCGTACTTCATTTCCTCAAAATACTTCATATTGAAAACAATACGCTGTTTTTCAGGAAGTTTAAGTATGGCTTTTTGTAGTTTCAGCTGGGTTTTATCGCCATCGATGAATGGGTCGCCCTCCATGGTTCGCATCAGCTGTTGTTCCACATCAACAATCGGAAGTAAAAGTTTGGTACGTTTTTTTTTTAAAAAGGTTAATGCTTCGTTGGTGGCAATGCGGTACAGCCACGTAAAAAGCTGTGAATCTTCCCGAAAGTTTTCCAATCCGCCCCATACCTTAAGGAAGGTGTTCTGAATTACATCGTCGGCATCGTCGTGGCTTATAACAATTTTACGGATTTGCCAGTAAAGTCGTTCCTGGTACTTTTTAACCAGCAAGTTAAAGGCGTAATGTTTGGTTTCGGGGTTTCGAAACATTACGAGTAACTCGCTATCGGTATGGTTATTCATCCGTAAAATGTTTACTTTACTTGCGGGCTATAGCTTTTAGAGCTGCATTCACAATATTTGGGGTATCGAGGCCGTACTTTACCAAAAGCTCTTCAGGTTTTCCGCTTTCGCCAAAGGTATCGTTTACTGCAATCATTTCGATTGGGGCTGGCAGTTTGCGGACTAAGAGCTGTGCGATGCTATCGCCAAGGCCTCCGTTCATCATATGTTCTTCGGCGGTAACAACACTACGGGTTTTGGCAACCGATTTAAGAACTGCCTCCTCGTCGAGGGGTTTGATGGTGTGGATGTTAATTACTTCGGCCGATATCCCTTTCTGTTCGAGTAAATCGGCCGCTTCGAGAGCTTTCCAAACCATGTGTCCGGTGGCAAATATGGTAACCTGATTCCCTTCAACCAGGTGTTGAGCTTTGCCTATTTCGAATTTCTGGTCAACAGGGGTGAAATTGGGTACGGCTGGACGACCAAAACGTAAGTAAACCGGACCTACATGTTCAGCAACAGCCAATGTTGCTGCTCTGGTTTGATTATAATCGCAAGGGACAATTACGGTCATATTGGGAAGCATCTTCATTAATCCAATATCCTCAAGCATTTGATGGGTAGCACCATCTTCGCCCAGGGTTAGCCCGGCATGCGAGGCACATATTTTAACGTTTTTATTGGAATAGGCTACCACCTGACGAACTTGATCGTAAACCCTTCCGGTTGCAAAAACTGCAAAGGTACCGGCAAATGGGATTTTACCACCGATGGTTAAACCTGCAGCCAATCCAATCATGTTTGCCTCGGCTATGCCTACCTGAAAGAAACGATCGGGATTTTCGTTGATAAAGGCATCCATTTTCAATGAACCAACAAGGTCGGCACAGAGCGCTACTACGTTTGGGTTTGAACGACCAAGTTCATGAAGTCCAGCGCCAAATCCCGAGCGGGTATCTTTATTTCCGGTTGAAATATATTTCATGGGTTTATAATTTATTAATTGTCCGCTGGAATTCGCCATGTAATTATGCCGGGGTGTTTTGATCCTATCATGGCTTGTTTCATCACGTTTACTGGTTTTAGTGTTTTTACTATAGATTGATGAGTCCGGTGTAAAAAGGTATTCTCGTCATTGCGANNGTTTGTTTTTGGCCTTTTTTGACTGGACTCATTGATTAATAAAATTAATTACCCCAAAACCAAGAGGTTGAGGTGTAAGAAAAAGAATGGTTTTTAGTCGATATTTCGCTTCATTCGTTCAATGGCTTCCCTGCGTATTAAGCCAAGAATTACCAGTTCGGCAGTAGCTTTATTGGTGGCAAGGGGGATGTTGTGTATGTTACATGCCTCCAACAAACGGCGAATATCATCGTGGTGGGGTTGAACCACCTTTTGGTCGAGGAGAAAAATTACAATGTCTATTTCACCTTTCCCAACCATCTCGGTAATTTCGTTGTACCCTCCCGATTTTCCCGGGCTAAGGTGACGGCACTTGATACCTTGTTCCTCAAGGAACTCGGCCGTTCTACCAGTTGCCAAAAGGTTTACCCCTGGTAGCCAGTCCTCATGGGACTTTAAAAACCTGGCAAGTTCAGGTTTCTTTGCATCGTGGGCAATAAGGGCTATGTTCTGCATAGTTCAATTATTTAGTTTTTATGACTAAAAGCCTAAAAATCGCCAATGGTTTCAGGAAGTTGGGCTATAGCACTGGCAAACTCTTCGTCGTTAGGGGCTTTACCGTGCCACTTATGGGTACCCATCATAAAATCGACACCCATTCCCATCACGGTACGCATTAGGATAACTACGGGCTTGCCATTGCCTGTTTTGCTCTTAGCCATTGCTATTGTGGCAAGTAGTCCTTCCATATTATTACCGTTGGTTTCAAGCACTTCCCACCCAAATGAAATCCATTTAGCCTTTAGGTTGCCAAGTGAAACAACCTGGTCAACGGGGCCATCGATTTGCTTACCATTATAGTCGATGGTAGCAATAAGGTTGTCAATTTTTTTTGATGCAGCAAAAAGGGCAGCTTCCCATATTTGACCTTCTTGCATCTCGCCGTCGCCGTGCAGGGTGTAAATCAGATTTTTATCGCCATTAAGCTTTTTGGCAAGTGCAGCCCCGCAAGCCACAGAAAGGCCTTGCCCAAGCGAGCCGGAGGCTACCCGAATACCCGGTAGGTGTTCGGCAGTTGTTGGATGTCCCTGAAGTCGGGAGTTTATTAGTCGGAAGGTAGATAGCTCAGCTATATCAAAATATCCACGGCGGGCAAGCACGCTGTACCATGCAGCCGAAAGATGCCCGTTGGATAGGAAGAACAAATCTTCACCTATACCATCCATGGTGAAGTTTTTAGGGTTGATGTTCATTACATCAAAGTAGAGTGCAGTGAAAAAATCGGCACAGCCCAACGAACCTCCCGGATGTCCGCTGGCAGGTTTATGAACCATTCGGATAACGTCGCGGCGAACCTGAGCCGCCATTTTATTCAAAAATTCAATATCAGCCATTAATAGAATACCTTTTTACATGACAATCAATGGGCAAAGGTAATACTTTTCTTTACTTCAATGTAACTAATTTTCATCAGGGTTTGCGGTAAGCTTAAGATTTGTTAAACGCTCACGCCAAAATCCCTAAGAGCGTTGTTAAGTGATGTTTTAAGGTCAGTTGATTCTTTTCGCTTACCAATTATCAATGCACACGGAACCTGGTACTCACCGGCAGGGAATTTTTTTGTGTATGAACCCGGGATTACCACGGAACGTTCGGGAACGTAACCCCTGTATTCGATGGGTTCGGGATTGGATGCATCGATTATTTTGGTTGATTGGGTTATCACCACATTGGCACCCAGTACGGCTTCGCGTCCAATGCGAACACCCTCTACAATAATACACCTTGAACCAACAAAGCAACCATCTTCAACTATTACCGGAGAAGCCTGTACGGGTTCAAGAACGCCCCCAATTCCAACACCTCCGCTCAGGTGAACCCCCTTTCCAATTTGGGCGCATGACCCTACGGTTGCCCAGGTATCGACCATGGTACCCTCGTCAACATAAGCGCCAATGTTGACATACGATGGCATGAGTACCACACCTTTTGCCAGATAGCTACCATATCGTGCGATAGCATGGGGTACCACCCGAACATCGATGTTACTGAAGTTTTTCTTTAAAGGTATTTTATCGTGAAACTCCAGGATACCCGCTTCCATCACCTCAAGCTTACGAATGAGGAAGTACATTATAACGGCTTTTTTGACCCATTCGTTAACCTGCCATCCCTTTGCGCTGGGTTGAGCAACCCTGATTTGCCCTTTATCGAGTAAGCTGATAACCTCTTCTATTCCCTGGATATACTCCTTTTGGTTAGTAAGTTCCCTTTTTTCCCATGCCTGTTCTACAAGCTGCTTTAGATTTTCGTGCATCTTTTTTTATACAAATGTAGTAATTAGGAGGTTTACTCTTCATGCTTTTCAAAACAGATTTGACCAATACCACTAAGAAAAAATTTCGTTAAATTGCAACTTTAAAACTTACTGCCATGAACAGAAAAGTAATTCTATGGATTACATTCCTTTTCACGATTTGCTTTGTAAACGGATTTGCACAAAACCGACCTCCACAAAATGTTCGTCGTGTTATTGTAACCAGTCGTTATGAGATTAAGGATGGGAAACGGACAGTAAATAGCCGGGCTATTAAGCAGGAGATAAAAGACTCGCTTGACCGAACTCACACCATACTTTTCCGCGATTACGAAACGCAGCGTATTTATCGTCATATATGGCATACCTTTGATGGTTTACAAGTGGTGCGAACCGATGAGTTTGAAGATGAGAAACTTTATAGGTTTAGTCTCTTTACTTACACCCCCGATTCGTTAGTTGCCACCCAAAAGGTGTACCTGGTTAATGAGGGTGATACGCTGCATTACGCAACGCTCCGCTTCAAGTACCAGAATCGGCTACCCGTTCAGATTGATGCCATCAATAGTAAGGGGAAACGGGTTTACCGGACAAAATCGACATTTGATAGTAACGGTACCGAAATAGTCCGACGGGTTAAAACGACAAAAGGTTTTGTTCCCGTTGATTCCATTATGGGCGTAACCTGTAATCCAACCTACGATTCTTTGGGCAGAAAAGTAGCTGAATCAATCACAAAATTATTTTCCGATGGCAGGAAGGAGAGCAAGAGTTTTAAATACGAGTATAGCAAGAACAATTTGCTTTCGGTTGTTCAGGAGTTCGATTCTGTTGGTAACCTGTTGACTCGCACTACCTTTGAGTATAACGATAAGGGGAAGTTAAAGTTTATTTCAGTCTATAATCCCGAAGGTAAACTTATTGAATACAAAGCATTACGATACGAATTATACCCGTCGCGTGACAGGCGACAGCCAGTTATTGAGTATTAGGCAAGAAGTAAATGCTATTGGCTTGTATCCACGAAGTCGCAATTTATCGGGATTTTGCGAAGGGCGAACTGTAGAGAGACGTAGCATGCTACGTCTCTCTACAGTTCCAATGAATTAAGAATTAAGAAGTTTCTTGTTCATTAAACAACATTCATAAATTTCTTCCAAAACTACTTTCCTTCTACCTTCCTCTACCTTCCTTTAACTTCCTCTAACTCCATCTAACTTCTTCTAACAATGTTTTTAACTCATACTATTTTTCGTTTTTCACTTTGCATTTTGCATTGCGCCTATCTTCCAGGTTTATCAAGAGTAAAGCTGAAGGTTGTGCCTTGGTTAAGGCTACTGCGAACGCCAATAACCTGTTTATGGCCTTCGATGATGTGTTTCACTATAGCAAGGCCTAACCCTGTGCCTCCTTGCTCGCGCGAACGGCTTTTATCGACCCTGTAAAACCGCTCAAAAATACGTGGTAGGTCCTTTTGGTCGATACCTATACCGTTGTCGTTTACCTCAACCTGAACTCGAGTGCCAATATCGGTAATTGAAACGGTAGTCTTTCCGCCATCTTTACCGTAGTTAATTGAATTGATGACAAGGTTGTATAGGGCTTGCGAAATCCTTTTTTTATCGGCATATACCCAAATGGGTTTGCTGTAATCCTTATCGAACTTAACGGTAATGTTTCTTTTCCGTGCACGATGCTCAAGCGCTTCAAAGGTTTCTTCAATCAGGTTGATGATGTTGAAGCGTTCCATGTTGAGCTGTAGCTCACCGGCTTCAAGTTTTGTGATTAATTCCAAATCCTCAACAATACCGATAAGTCGGTTGATGCTTTTTTCGGTTCGTTCAAGGTACCGACGGTTGATGGTTGGGTCTTCAAGTCCGCCGTCCAGGAGGGTAAGAACATAACCCTGAATGTTGAAAATAGGGGTTTTTAGCTCGTGTGATACGTTTCCCAGAAATTCCTTTCGGTACCGCTCCATCTGCTTTAACCTGTCAATTTCGTCGGCATGGGCTTCGACCCAAACCCGCAAATCGTACTCAAGTCGTTGTAAAAGATTATTTTGGTCTAACTCTTCTACCAGGTCGGCATTGGCTTTATCAATGCTGTAAAGTGCTTTGTACAGCGGTTTAATTCTTTTCGATACAAATAAATTGACAAGTATGAGGCTGGCCAGGAAGGTAATGGTAAAAACAAACAGGGTATATGCTATGAGGATTAGTAGCTGTTGATTTTTGGGTAGGGTGGAAATGAGCACAAACCCGATTCCAGTTAGCAGGCTAACAATGATTGCTATGAGCAGAGCCAGAGATCGTGGTGTCTGGAAAATTTTTTTTATAAGCATAAAATTTTACTTACCTGTAAGCCTGTTCAGCTGTCCCGATTCCATGTATTGTTTAAGAATCTTAGCTATGTACTTGCCAACGATGTCGAACTCAAGGTTTACGATAGTTCCATTCACAATTTCATGGAAGTTGGTGTGTTCGTAAGTGTAAGGGATAATGGCCACCTGAAATGAATTTTCGCGTGAGTTGACCACCGTGAGGCTAACCCCATTAACTGCAATTGAGCCCTTTTCAACCGTTATGTTTCCTTTAGCTGGGTCGTACTCAAAGGTATAGTACCAGCTACCTTCGGTTTCGGTTACGTGGGTGCAAGTGGCGGTTTGGTCAACATGACCCTGAACCATGTGCCCGTCGAGCAGGCTATCGATTTTCATGCTGCGCTCCACGTTCACCTTATCGCCCACCTTTAGCAGCCCAAGGTTCGATTTTTCCAGGGTTTCCTTAATGGCTGTAACGGTGTAGGTATTTTCATCCTTTTTTACAACGGTTAAGCAAACCCCGTTGTGCGAAATGCTTTGGTCAATCTTTAGTTCCTTTACAAACGAGCAGGTTAGGGTGATATGAAGGTTCTCTTTTTCCCGCTCTAAGGAAACAACTCTGGCTGGTTCTTCTACTATTCCTGAAAACATGGTATTACTTTTTTACTTGTTGCAAAGATAAGGTATAATTTGGTTTGATTAGCCCTAAATTCATAAACTCCCCGAACGGCTCAATGCACGGCATTATCCTAAAGGCGGAGGCTAAGGCTAAGGCTAAGGAAGGGAAAAAGGGAAAAGGGTAAAGATTCCAGATTCAAGGTTCAAGGTTCAAGGCTAGCCCTGAGTGAAATCGAAGGGTTCAAGATTCCAGATTCCAGATTCCAGATT
>DFYV01000176.1:0-2309 GCA_002383425.1 Bacteroidales bacterium UBA4073
GTTTATAAAGTTCATAAAGTTGAAAGTTTACCCTGTGAAATAATTTTGCGTGGCAAAATTACCCTGTTAAATAAAATCTCTGATTTTCTTTTGCAAAAGCAAAATATTTAATAGGGTATTTCACAGGGTGAATAAAGTTAAAACATTGAAAATAAGGGTTATATGTTAATTTCACAACGTTTTTTAAAATGCTGACAATTAAAAACATAACTTGTTTTGCTAAAATAAAACATGCTTTTTATATCGGACTCATAAATATTTTTTTTCACTATCGAATTCATAGAAAAGTATGTAGTCATCAACTATTAGTCCTCGAACAGACTCGATTTCTGTCTTTATTCCAATTTCAGGCTGCTTTATTAGAATGGATAATTCTTTCTTGATTCTTTGGTATAGCTTGGTGGAGTATGTTTTGCTTTTATTTCGTTGAGCATAAAACTCCATTATTTCAAAGAGTTTTCTATTTGCTTTGCTTGACCAAATTACCTTGCGTTTGCCCATCTTGCAACTTCTTTGTCAAGACTTTCTTGATCAATAAATAGCCCTTGTTCAATTTCTTTCTTCGACTCCATAATTTCCATTTTTTGCTCTGGGGAAAGCAAAAGCATTTCGGAGTCTATCTTGGAGTCAAGAATAGTCTTGACTGCCTTGAGAAAGGAAACATCATTTATCTCGATTATTCTATGAATCAATAGTCTCTTCAATTCAATTGTTGTCATAGCTATCCTTTTTATTCTCCACAAAGATACAAAAAATTTAGCATCAAGGATAGCCCATTTTTTCGTCGTACGATTATGGCCTGCAAGTGATTGCAAAGCGACGTTTCTATCTGCCGGGGCAAAAGATTTATTCGGTTGATGAACTTCGCATCCCTTTCCTTCGCACGCGTTTTCTGATCCGTACGTTTCTTGCTATTCAATGTATCCCAGATTAGCGTTCATGTTATGACGTGAATTTAGAACGGTTGCCAATGTCAAAAACGAATGGTCTGGTAAGGAAAACGCACGGGTTTGAAGAGGATGCTGGTAAATAATAGATCGATATTGTCTTTGAAACATAACGGAGTATTACAAACAGGTAAAAAGTTGATAAATTATAAGTGCCGATAACGTTTCCGTGGTATAAACTGTTGGGGAATTAACCGCCAGAGGCGTTATCGCATGTTCAAAATCACACTAAATTACTAAAAACTTTCGCATATGTATCATTATCAGCACCAGTGAAAGTAACTGTGCCTGTTGGGTCATGTTTTTAGTAGTTTTCTATCGTTAAAACTTTCGATAGGGCATCTTTAATTTCCTCAAGGTTACTGGTAGAAATTCTTCCAAGTTTTTTAATGAATCTTTCATCTGATAGTGATCTTATTTGAAAACAGTCAGCAGCAGACTCTTTCGATAGGTTGTTTAAAGTGTTGGGTTTAATGTAAACCATCCACGGTGCGATTTTGTATTTTCCCTTCCAATCAGTCAGAGGGACAATGATTTTTAAAGGTAGTTTTCCAAGAGAATTGTCATTAACAATTATTGCAGGCCTTGTTTTCTTAATTTCAGCACCAATAGTCGGATCAAGGCTAATCAACCAGATTTCACCTTGTTTCATAGAATTCTTCGTAATCAAGTTGAGTGAAGGCGGTTAGCTCTTTATCGTTCTTGTAGTCTTCAAAAAGAGATTCAGCGGCTTTAGCCATTCTTTTTTTGGATTCGCTTTCTCTAATTGTTTTCAAAGTTTTTTCAACTATCAGCATTCTCTTGCTCACAGGGAGTTTTCTTATTGCTCTAATAATCTCTTTTGTTTCCATACCTTCAACATTAACCTAACGCAAAGATAAATCTTTTTCAAGCCGTATGCAATTGATTCCAAATATTGTATTGTTATCTGGAGTGCCCCAGTTCGTTTAAATACACGAAAAATCCGTATAAATACATCCAATGCTAACTGATATATGTAAGGTTTTAACCCATTTCCCTACCCTGAAGTAAAGTTATAAAAAATGGTACAAATCATCAAAGGGATGTTTAATTTTTTTAAGTTTTTGTGCGAAACTTATGTGTGTATTTCGCTTAGCGCTCGTTTTATGACGAGTGCTGCATTTACAGATTCCGATGAAAAAAAAAGGAATGGCCTGGTAAGGGGAAACGTGTGGTTCTGAAGAAGTTGCGCATAAATAAGGGGACTGAATCCGGCGGGTATAGTTCAATCCCGCATATTGCGGGACTGGGCGCTGCTCAGAGATATATATATTATGGGCTGGCCGTTATGGTTTTCTAATTTCAGACCTCCTGATCCATGCTTGAAAATCAATATCTTAC
>DFYV01000176.1:2350-11157 GCA_002383425.1 Bacteroidales bacterium UBA4073
TTTGTTTAGTATTTAGAAATTAGAATTTAGTGTTTTTTCTTTTACCTATATATTAACTAATTATATGTAAACTTGCGACATTTTATTTTGCTGTTAAGTCAGGAGGTCTGAATTTACTAATGCCCAAATTGTATCTGTACGCCAAAGTAAAACAATCTTTCCTGATATAACCAGTAATCTTTTACAGTTGTATAATCGCTACTATAAATTGTTTCCACTTTATTTTTATTGTTCAGTACATTTGTTATAGTAGCAAATAGTACCAGCTGAGTATTATTTAACGAAGCTACCCGATTTAATGTAATATCCAGAGTGGAATAAACTGGCATTTTCGCGCTATTGTATGAAGCATATACTGGTTGGTAATTTTGGGCTTCTTCGTTGAATATCGAATGAGAAACAGGCGTGTAATATATACCAGGGTGCTGTGTGTAGCTCAATGTTGCATTTATATATTTATAGTTATAGTAGCTTGCGCTTAGCTTTAATAGATAGTTTAACGAATTGGATGCTCTATACCACCCTGTTCCATTGTTAAAACGGGAATTCAAGTGGGTGTATGCCCCAAACAACTTAAAGTTTGAAAAACTGTAATCGAGCGATAATTCAACTCCTTTAATATCTATCTTTGTATCATAATACTGTCCATCCTCTTGAAAATAACTTGGAGTATTTTCGATTTTTTTATAAATTGACGAGCTAATATTTAGATTTGTACTGCTGTATAAGTACTCCAACGATACCTGAGAGCTATTTATATAATTAAAATCCTGAATAAAAAAACCAGGTACGGTATAACCATTATACTTACCACCGGATAAAATAACAGAGTTTTTCTTTAAATTATACCTGATATTTGCCTGGTAAGAGAAATAGTCGGTTTGTCCGTCAACTGGTATATTCTTACGAAAAGCAGCACTAACAATGAGGTTTGAAACTAAATACTTACTGTACAAATAGTATTCTAAATTATGATTGTATTTATTATGAGAAAAACTATATGTTGAATCTATAGGTGATACTGAATAGTAGTAATAGGGTAGCATATTGGTAAAACTTTCATCAAAATAATCATGGCTGAGGCCTGTTTGAATTGTTAGTGGTATTTTGAAAAATAACCGTGAATCAAAAGAAGTATATATTTGATTTTCGGTTTGATTAGTTTTAATATTGCCAAAATGGTATTCTGAATTTGAAAAATTTGTTCCACTATTAATGGAAAACTGTACATTGTTTTTGCGATAAAAAAAATTAAAAACATTAAAATTTCTTTTTTTACTGTGAGTCATTTCACCTAAATAGTTATAAGAATAACTATTTGCTATATAGTCTTCTTTTACGGCGTATGAATACAAATTAAAACCTGTATGTTTTGAGAACTTATGGTTATAGTTAAATCCGACGTCAATGGTTTTAAAATCTTTAATATTAGTTAAACTTTTTTTATTTAACGAAATATACAAACTTGGGAATTGGTAGTTTGAATAAGCCTGAATAAATGATTTTTTATTTATATTTTGTGAATGTAGAACACCAATATTAGCCAACGATAAAGCAACTTTAGTGTTGTTTTCACTTAATTGCTCTGTGGTATTTATTTCAACCAATCCGGCTAAACAGTTGCCATAAGTAAGGGGCGGGTTGCCGGCATAAACCATTTCCTCTGCAATTAGTTCAGTATTTAATAAGCTAAAGTTGCCCAGACCACTTAACTGTGAATTTCGGACAGGATTATATATGGGCACGTTGTTTAATACCACTCTCGAAAAATCACCCGAGCTACCACGCAATTCAGGATTTGCACTTTCAGAAATGTTTGTGCTATAGGGCAAAAAAGTGATAGCTTTTAATGGATCTCCACCAGAAGCAGGTAGCATATAAATAGAAATAGGGTCCAATTCTTTTACAGAAAACTCTTTAGTTTGTGATTTATTTGCTATCAGTACTACTTCCTGTAAAATGTTTTGATTGGGTTTTAGTAATACATATAAAGTATCTTTAAAATTAACCTGATT
Source organism: Bacteroidales bacterium UBA4073 (assembly GCA_002383425.1). Classification (GTDB taxonomy): domain Bacteria; phylum Bacteroidota; class Bacteroidia; order Bacteroidales; family Tenuifilaceae; genus Tenuifilum. Next base: position 4,366 of record DFYV01000176.1, read on the forward strand.
GAGTGATATTTTAGAATTATCATACCCTAAATATGATATTATTAAGGTATCATTTATTTCAGCGTCATTTATCTCAATCTGAAAACAACCATCAATATTAGAGGCAATGCCTTTTATCGGGTTTTTGGCTAAATACACATTGGCACAACATATTGGCTCTTTATTTGAATCTAAAACTTTGCCAGTTAATACCCCCTGAGCATTAGTATAATTTATATAAATAAGAAACTGAAATAGCAGTAAATACCGCAAACGGTCAATTTTTAAACTTTTCAGCATATTGGTTTATCATGTAATCATCAGGGTATAGTTTTTTTGCTTCAGTGAATATTTCTTTAGCTTTCTTCAGGTCTCCATTATCTATGTAAAATGAAATTAACAGGTAATATGCATCATTTTTGCCCCAGCTGGGCATTACCGGATTTTTTATTTTTTGCTCGGGTAAAGAGATGGCTTTCAATAGGTACTCCTCTACTTTTTTCCCCCCTCCGAACTGTTTTGGCGTATAATAGTCGTTATTGGCAAGAACATACCAACCTCTAATATTATTTGAGTCTAATCTTACCGATTGATTAGCATTTTCTTTCACCCTTGCCGACATAATACCCGCTCCCATGCCGGAAGAAAACTGAATGGAGTAACTCTGCATCAACGCTAAAAGAGCAAGTTCCTCCGAACCCTTGGGGTTTAATTTATCCAATGCGTCTATTGCATCTTGCACAATTTTTTTACTTTGTTCCTTATTCCCCATTTTCAGGAAATAAATTGATTTATAGTATCGAGCATATGCCAACCAGTATTGAGAAAGCGGGGAACTCATACTTATTAAAGAATTCTCGATTACTTCTAATCCTTTAATATTCCTTTTCTCAAATGATTTAAGAAACTCACTATAAATGCTGTCCTGAATAAAAAATAATTTCGAATCCTTTCCATTCTGAGAAAAAATCTCGGATTGAAGGGAAAGAACTAAACTTAATGCTAAAATTACTTTTGTTTTCATAACTATCTATTTTAAAATGTAGATTTAAGTTTAACAATAAAGATTAATGAACATGTTGTTCGATACAAATATGCTAATAATACTTAAAGCAAAAAACTGCGTATTTAAAATACGTTACTTAGTGATTTGATTTCGTAGTTTAATGTAAAGTATTCTTTCTTAAGTGTTCCAGTAGTCCTTTCAGATTTCTAACTGAGATTGGTTGCAGTATTATTGTTGGTTAGTGTTATCGTTCGTGATTTTTTGTTAACTTTCACCACATACATTAGATTGATAATCGTATTTCTGTTTGTCTTGTAAAAATACTGAGGGAGTTTAGTTTCAAAGAATTTTATCGATTTACTACAAATAAGTTTTTCTCCATTACTCATATGAAATTCGGTAACCACAGAATCATTAAAAATCAGTATAACCTTTCCAACATCTATCAAATCTATTTTAGATTCACATTCTATCATTAATCTCTCTCGTAACATTTTTGGGAATTTTTAAGGTTTATATAATGCATTCAATGTTTGTCAATATGTAATGAGTACATTGGCAAAAAAGTATATGTTTGGCAGCGAAGCAATGGTTGCAGAGAAGGACTGCTAAACTCCTGCTTTTTTGTGAGGGCTTCTTTTTTTTTATCTTTAAACAGCAAAAAATCAATTTTCATTTTGTTGTCTGTTTTGTTGTTTTTTACAATTATTGCCAGCTCGTTTATACCCGGAAAACCCGTATAAATGCATCATTATTAACTGATTTGTACGGTTTTAACCCATTTCCCTTCCCTGAAGTAAAGTTATAAAAAATGTTACAAATCACAAAGGGTTGTTTCATTCCTTTTTAAGTTTTTTTGAGAAGCTTATGTATATATCCCGGTTATGTTCTGCTCTTGTGCCCTAATTGTTTTTTGCTTTAGGTGGATATGTGGCATGTCTGCGCCGCAGCCAGTGTAAGGTTTCAGGTTTACCAGTCGAAGCAATTATGCATGTATGTGGCTCGCTTTTGAACGACTATCCACCGAATATTTCCCGTCTGCTGTTTGTCTCCGTTTGGCACAGGACTATGCGTCTCAGCCGAATCTATTTTTTTGGGCTTTGAACGGTGAATATTGTTAGATGAATGAGTCCAGTCTAAAAAAGTAGTCCCGTCATTGCGAGCGAAGCGAAGCAATCTATATCTCGTTGAGCAACAGATTGCTTCGTCGTGCCTCCTCGCAATGACGCGTTTGCTTTTGGCCTTTTTTGACTGGACTCATTAATAGTACTTTTTGATAGTTGAAAAATCTACTTAAATCCAACTACGCATGTTTTCTTTTCGTGGTTAACTTTTCCCGATAGGTTAAAGTACTCAATGTAAACAATGTAAATGCCCGAATTTACACGTCGGTTTTGGGAATCGATTCCATCCCATCGCAGCTGACCTGAGGTTCCGAGGGTTAGGTTATTGGCAAGTCGAACTATTTCTATGCCATTGGCATTAAATATTCGTATGTTCGCTACAAATCCGGGCTCCGGAAGCTGGTAGCTAATGAAAAGGAAATCGTTGTGGCCATCGCCATCGGGCGAGAAGGTTTCGGGTATCAAAGTGAATTTGCTGTTGCTGGCTGTGAGTTCGGAATACTGTGAGTTTCGGTAGGTTGGGGTTGCAAACCCGACTGCCTGGGCAGCCGATTGCCACGTACTTTGCTCATTCGATGGCATGTTGGGGTTAATGCGCTCAAGCGATACTCCCTTAACATCATTGAGCAGCCTATTGTGCATTTCCTCGGTATATCGGAGTTCATCAACAACCTCGTTGTTCGAATTTAGCAGTACAACGTAGCTTTTATCGGCGTTATATGCGGCCATTTGGGGGACCTGCACAAATGCTGGAATGTTGGGGCAGGTGTAGAACCGGATTACCTGTTCGGGATTTACCGTGATTACTGCAAAGCTCTCAGGGAAAAGGAGCCAGGATTTGGGTGATGCCTGATAGATTTCCTTGAGTGCAAGGTCGGTTTCGTTTCGGTTAGCCAACCTGATTTGCGACAGGTCGAAGCATTTGGTTGAAGAATTGTAAAGCTCAATAAAATCGGTTCCGTCAGTATATGGGTTAAAGAGCACCTCATTAATAACGATATCGTTTACAGTAGGAATTTGTGGCAAACCTATACGGATGAGCGTGTCGGGTAATAGATTCCCCGAAAAGTCGGTTACACCGGTAATTTCAAATTCATAAAAGTTTTCAGGTTGAAGTGGTTCTGCCAGCTTTATTACAGCCTGGGTGTAAAATTCGCTAACGGTTATGGCGTCGATGCTAAGGTCTGACTTGTAGTTTTCCTTTAGGGTGATGGTAAGGCTATCCATGGGCTCACTGAACACAAGGCGAATGGTATCGGCAGCGGTTACCCCAAAGTAGTCCAGAACGGGTGGGGTTAAATCGGGGTTTGATGCCAATACCGAGTTAGCAGCGCAGGGGGTTCCGCCCTCAGGAGCAATGCTTGCCCGCCAGTTGTTTTTGCCTTCACCAAGGTTGGTGTAGTCGATGCATTCTAATGAGTAGCCGCCGCTATTCCGTGTTGAGTCGTTGTACCAATCCTTGGTATAGGTTGAAAAGGCTATAAGGTTACCTTGCGGGTCGGAAAGCTTCAGGTTCATGCCATCGTTGAGTAAGGTTGGAAACGATGTAACGGCTATGGTTTTTCCGTATTGCTTAAAGCTGCTCATTGCCGTTGTACCACCAATAAGCGCATACGATTTGGGTACTATGGTATCGGCAGGTAGAGTAACGGTTTTATCGTTCAGGGTAAGCTGCCATCTCATTGTGAATACCGTATCGTTTCCTGGGTTGAATAGCTCTATGTATTCGTATTCAGGTAAACCGTTCGAAGGAACTGGATTTGCCATTATCTCGTTGATGGTGAGCCGGCCAAGATTCCCTTCGGCGGTTAGTCCCAGCTCAATGCTATCGGATACGGAGTAGCCAAGGAAATCGGTAATACTATCAATGCTTAGCATCAGTTTTTCAAAGGGTAATTTCTGTGTGATAAGGGTAACGGTTTGGTTGTTATCAATTTTAACATCTTGTATATCAATTTTTTCGCCGTTATTCTTTTTTAGCTTGTAGTTCTGGATGTTTTGTGCCGATTGTTCGGTAACAGGTTTTGAGAAGTTAACCCTTAGGGTATTTAAGGTAAAAATTTTTGCGTTGCTTATCATTGGAGGGAAATCGGTGGTGCAGAACTTAAGGTCGTCAATCCATAGCTGGCCTGCACGGCTTGGAGTGTAGGCAAATACAAAAGCCATGTAATCGCCAACAGGAGGCATTATTTTTGCTTCGCCGCCATAGGTTTTTAGTCCTGTTGATTTTGGGGTGAACCAAAGCTTTAGCGTTCCATTAGGCGATAGGGTAACGGTTAGCTTAACCTCGTCGTTCGGGTTCCAGTCAAAGTTCGATTGTATAATGTTGGTTTTTTCTTTACTCTTAAACTGCCAAACGGCGATGTTATCGTTATTACTGGAGGGATTTATACCCACGGCATAGCCTTCGGCCTGAGTATCGGCAGGGTTTTCGTGTGTTGAAGTTAAGGCAAGGTAGAAGTAGTTATCCGACGACGGATCCCAGTCGCCAATTTTGATGGTTATGTTCCATTCCGCTGCTTTCCCGTTTGGGCTGGTATAAAGTGGTATGCTAATGGCCGATTGACTTGCCGTTGGGTTACCAGCGTGTGCAAGTGAAAATTCGCCTTCAATTGGCACTACTTTCGAAGCAATCCAATCCTGAATACCATTCCAGTTGGGCAGCTGATTCTCAAAACCCTCATCTACCTCACAGGCATGGCTATATCCGCAGAAAATATTTTCCGAAACGGCATCGGTTAGCGATCCGAAATACGATTTTAGCCTATATATTCCTGTTGAGTTAAGTGCTACGCTATTCCATGTGGCAATACCATTGTCGAGGGGTTGAAGTGTTGAATCTACAATCAGGTCACCAGTACCAATTAGTTTATCTAACGAAGCGTAGCCCTGAAATTCACGGTCAACATTACCTCGTGCATCGCAGGCCATTACACTTGTACTAAAGAGTTCATTGGGATTAATGCCAAATGGTTGGTTAACAAATTTTAGCCTGTCGGCTTGAATTTCTATCCGACAAGGTCTGCCATAAATGGTGGAAGGGAATGCACTGCTAAATGCACTACTGTTATCAAAAGCAGTCCAACCGTGATTACTTGCGGGTATGTAGAATTGAAAACGAAAAGCATCCACAAGGTCTCTATCCTTTAAAAATGCCTTAACCAAAAAGTTTGCTGAGTCGCCATCGTTTACCACAACACTACCATGCTCAAAGCTGAGCTGGACAGCATTCACGCTAAACAATATTGAACCTGGTACAACAATATTTTGGTCAATCTCTAAAACAAAGCCCTGAACCATGCGTGCAAGTATTGGCAAATCGGCGGGGTTGAATGCCAACAGTTTTATTTGGCTTACATTCAGTGGTAAACTATCGGTGCTTCCGGCATCCTTAACCTTAAACCGGATAATTTCAAGTGCCGACGATGTGTAGCTATTGGCTGGTGTGAAAACTACCGTATCGGAAGGTTGGATCAAAGGCAAGGCAAAACCGTCGGCATCGGCACAGATTATATTTCCCGAAATAGCATCGTGCAGGCTGTCGGTTCGTGCCATTAGAGTGAATACGCCTGGTGTAGAATAGTTAGCCTGAAACTGAACTTCGCCGTTAGCTATTTCTGCCGGGTTATTAGACAGTACGTTAAGTTGCCCACTACCTGAGGCTATCATTAACTCTGCATTCCCTGTAAAATCGACATCGGTATTACCATTGGCATCGGTGGGTTTAACCGTTACCGTAAAATCCTCATTTACCCCAACGCGCTCAGGGGTATCGGTAAATGTTAGATTTGTGGCATTCACCCTTACCGTTGCTATTGCCGAGTTTATGCTGGTAGGAAATGTACTGGCAAAGCGGCTGCCATTGGCGTAAGCTTCAAACATCGGATTAACCTTATCGATATATAAACCAATGGTTTGATTATCGGTTATATTGCTGTTTTTGAGGTAAATCCACAGGCTTAACTCTTTGGTTTCACCATCTGCAAGGCTTATGGCACCTTGAGGGAAAGTAATATCGATGGTTGATGTTTTAATTTCGATATTAGATGTGGGAATGTAGGATGTTTCCTGTTTTACAAGAATCCCCTCGATAATCTTGCTTAGGTTTGTTTCGCTTGCACTGGATGCCCGGTTGAGGTGGAGTTTCATGATATAGGTTGGCGCACCATCGCTGCCAGAATCGGTAAGTTTGAACCGCATTAGTTCAACGGCTTGGGCTGGAGCTGTTGCCATTGAGCTGATGTCGAACGATTGCACCTGAACCCCTGGCACCGATGCAAATGAGCTGGTATCGTAACCAATAGCTATGGGGTTACTTAGGCCCACGCTCAGGTTGTCGGCATTTGCGCTGAGCTGGATTACTCCGTACGTATCGTATAAAAGGCTATCCCATGAGGCTATGCCTTGAACGGCTATTCGGTTTAATCCATTGGCCGATGTGAGGTTTCCGTTTCCTTCGGCAAGGCTTAGGGCTATTTGTCCGCCGTAGTCGTCATCAATATTCCCGATGCTGTCGGTGGCAACCACCTCAAGCCCAAAGGGTTTATTAACAATGGCAATAGGCGATATGTTCCGAAACATAGCCTGAGTTGCGTTAACCCTTACGGTAAAAATGTTCGATTGTACCTTTGAAGGGAATGTTTGTGCAAAACCTGAACCCCAAAGGCTCGATACAAATCCATG
>DFYV01000058.1 GCA_002383425.1 Bacteroidales bacterium UBA4073
TATGTAAACTTGCGACATTTTAATTTGCTATTAAGTCGGGATTTCTGAAGTTATCATTAAATTCGTGGTAGAACCAAAAATAAAAAACCCCTTATTAATATTAAAAGGGGCTTAAGTTGACCTACCAGGATTCGAACCTAGACTAACAGAACCAAAATCTGCTGTGCTACCATTACACCATAGGTCAATCTTTACGCTTTTTAAAAAGCAGTGCAAAATTAAAACTTATTGGGATAACATCCAAATTTTTTATCTATTTCGATTCATCTGGCTATTCGTAAACCATTGGAGGTCATAATCCATGTTTTGCCAACCATTTCATCGGGCCAGTAGTTACTGTAAGGTTGATTTTTGTGAAGGACATCGTTTAATGTTTCATCTATATAAATCCCGTAACCCACTGGCAGGTATAGTATTACCGTTACGTTTTGGCTCTTCCATTTTGTTTTTTCAGGGATTATATAGATAGGATCAACTATGGCAAGAGTATCTTTTAGTGTTATTGAGTATTCAATATCTTTTGCATTACTTTGAGCAGTAAAGCTATTCACTCCCCTGGCTTTGCGGATTACCTCAAACCGTGGTTTAGCCTCTTCGCTTTTTTCAATAATCAGCGTGGGGGTTCCGGCAAGCAACTGCTTACCCTTAAAATCAACTAATTTCCAGTCGAGAATTTGTGCTTTTTCTTCCATCGATGTGCTGTCGGTCAGGTAGTTGTACGATTTACATAGAATAATTTTCGATTTATCATTCACGGGCGATACTTCGTATGCCATTACTATTTCATCGCTGACTGATAGCCCGCGTACCTGAAAAAAGAAGGTTAGGGATAGTGTAACCACTGCCGATGCCCAAATAATAGCAGCAATTATACCTATGGCACCATCTTTTGCTCTAAACCTAAAAAGTATTCTGATTCCGGCGTATATCAATGCAACAACCGGAATGGCAAGGGTCAAAAATAGCGGTATGGAAATCCAGTAGCTACTACTTATGTCAAAAACCGATGCAATAATTTCGTTCAGCGACATGCCAACGGCACCGAAACTTCCTATAAAATCCGGGCCAATCGACGTTGTAAAAAATATTGTACCGACAAGTGCGATAAAAACCAAAAGCATGCTCGCAATTAGGAGTACCCCAATGGCTAATGCTATAGCTTTTATGGTAACAAGTAAAGCTTTTAACAGGTAAAGCAATACCTGTCGGAACAGGGTAACAGTTTTACTGAACACGTTGCCAGCATTGGACTTTTTTAAACGCTCCTTGGTGTTGCTTATTTCTTGTTGAATTCTTTTCCCAAGATCATCGGTATTTTCAGCTTTACCCAACATCTCCATTTTTTGGAAAGGTGTTTTAGCACTTGGCATGGCTATCCATAGGATAATGTACAGCAGTATTCCAAATCCTCTCAAGAATAAGAGAGCGAAAAACAGGATTCTGAAGACCAGTGGGTCAACTCTAAAGTAAGCAGCTAAACCTCCACAAACACCTGCAATAATGGAGTCATCGGGATTGCGGTACAGTCGTTTGGGGCGGGGCGGTTTGCTTGCGCGGGAGTTTTTCACCTCCCCAATTTCCTCGGGCTTTCCAATCCGTTCAATAATTGCCGAAATAGTTTCGCTGGTAACTACCTGTCCTGTCGTAATTTTTTCTGAAACCAGCTCTGCAATACGAAATTCGATGTCGTTTACGGTTTCCTGGGCAGTATTGTCGTTACCAAGTTTTTCTTTGACATCGTTGAGGTAGTTTTGCAGTGCGGCGTATGCACTTTCTTCGAGCGTAAAGGAGTATCCTCCGATGCTAACATTCACTGTTGTATTCATTGTTTCGATGTTTAGTAAATGAGCTGTAAGTTGTATGGTATTACGGTTTAATTATTTTTCTGATTACGAATGGTGTTAACCATTTCAACAAGTTCGTCCCAGCTGTTTAGTAATTCAGCCAGGTACTGTCGCCCTTCATCGGTTAACGAGTAGTATTTCCGCGGGGGACCCTGTGGCGATTCCTCCCAGCGATAGGTGAGTAGCCCTGCATTTTTTTGTCGCGTCAAAAGCGGGTATATTGTCCCTTCAACCACTATCATCTTTGCCTCCTTGAGTTGCCCTATTAGGTCGTTTGCATAAGCATCGCCTCTCGAAAGGACTGTTAAAACGCACAGTTCAAGGACACCTTTTCGCATTTGTGCTTTCGCATTATCAATTTCCTGATTCATTGTTGTCCTTAGTTAGTATTTTGAAATTGGGTAAAAATGCTTGAAGTATTGGATAAATAATGAGTCCAATCTAAAAAGCCAATTTTTATTAAAAATGATGTTTCCCATAAAGATAACCCCACATGTAAAGTGTTTAATTTCTGTTATTTATAAATTTACCTAACGTTTAACGTTTAACGTTTAACGTTTAACGTTTAACGCCTTATGTGCCTTTTGCCTTTAAACTTTTTAGACTGGGCTTAATACAGTTTACACTGATTTTTCCCCTCGCATTTCAAGCTTTTGGGTAGGTGTAGTGGCTGGTGGCACTACAACCCAAAGGACAAGATAAATGAGAACTCCTAAACCACCCCAAAGGGCCAGGAGAAAAAATAGTAAGCGCAAAAGGACGGGGTCAACCCTCCAGTAGTGCCCCATGCCTGCACATACACCGCCAATTATTCTATTGTCCACATCGCGGTAGAGTTTAGGATACACGCGGGTTTTACTGGAGTTCTGTTGGGTGCTTGATGGATCAAAATCATTAACTGTTCCCATCAGGGCAATTACCCTATTTACCTCTTCGAGGTTTACCACTTGTCCCGGCACCTTAATGTACCCGTCAAAATGTTCAGCAATACGACTTTCAATATCTTTTACAATATCCTTTTTATTGGGGTCGTTTGCAAAGTGAGCTTCAAGTCCTTTAAGGTAACGTTCAAGAGCCCAAAAGGCATCATCATCGAGCATATATGCCCTTCCGTTCAAGCTGATAGAAATTGTTCTTTTCATAATTTGTAAGGTTTTCAAATCAAATTAATACAGTGTTATAACTGGTAATACGATAGGGCAAATATATTATAGAAATTAGAACTATGCAATACAAGGTATTAAATATTAACGTAATTTAACATTCCATGCTTGTTTCTCTATCCTTTTTCCCTTCCTTAGCCTTCGTTTCAGCCTTAAGGACGCTGTAAAAATTAGCAGATATGTGTCTTTTATTCTATTTTTTATTAATTTACGTGGGTATGTTCTTAAATTTGGGTTCTACCACGAATTTAATGAAAACTTACAATTTATTTATATGTAGTTTAACATAGTTCATATGTAGTTTAATATAGTTTATATGTAGTTAATATGTTGTATTTAGGAAGTTGAAAATATTTAGAAAAAGCAACATTTTAACCATATTTTAACTACATTTAAACCACATTTAAACCATATTTATAGAGCTATATTTAAACAGTGTTTTTTTTAGTATAAATATTTAACCACTAAAATAAGGGTAGTACCTAAATTTGTAGGTAAGCAGTTTTAATATGGATGGAATACTCACCAAAATGGGATTTAGTAATACGGGTACCAGCTACGATATACGTCCCGACTACTATCTTGATATGGGACAGGTTAGAATAAACCTGTCGGAATTGATAGGAAAACGATTAGCTTTAAAATATCAAAACCGTAAATTTTGCATTCATTGTGGCCGGGAGGTTAAGAAGCTGTTTGGTCAGGGATTTTGTTATCCTTGTTTTATAAAAGTGCCCGAAGCGGAAGAGTGTGTGCTAAGGCCTGAGCTATGTAGGGCTCACGAAGGTATAGCCCGCGATATGGAATTTGCTAAAGCTAATTGCCTTATTCAGCATTATGTTTACCTGGCGTGGACAGGCGGGCTAAAGGTAGGAGTAACGCGATATCACCAAATACCTACGCGTTGGGTCGATCAGGGGGCAACCTATGCGGTAAAGCTTTGCAATACCCCAAACCGTTACTCGGCAGGTTTAGTGGAGGTGGAGCTTAAAAAGATTTTTGCCGATAAAACAGCATGGCAACGCATGCTTACCGATTTTCAGGATCCCGCCGTTGATTTCATATCCTCAAAAGCCAAGGCTCTTGAATTTATCACAGGCAAAGATTTAACCTATACCTCTGAGGAGAATACGGTTTATAGCATCCATTATCCAATTAGCCAATTCCCTGCAAAGGTGAAGTCGGTTAATCTTGAAAAGGAGAGTACTGTTGAAGGTGTTTTAGCGGGCATAAAAGGACAATACCTGATTTTTGAATCAGGCATTGTTTTAAACATTCGCAACCATTCAGGGTACCTGGTGGATATTTCGTTTTAGATATTGGTTATATCCATGGCAATTTTAAGGATCTTAAAAAGATGTCCGCTATGGTCAAAAATGGGGGTGTAGGTTTCAAGTAAAAGATGTTCTTGCCCTTTAACCTTAATTCGAATTTTACGCTTACGTGTGTTACCCTTCAGGATATCGTTCCACATCTTATCGTACGAGGTTTTTTCGGAAACGGAAAGTATCAGATTATCGGAATGGTGAAGTCCAATTATCTCTTCGCGATTGACTCCCATGAAGTTAAGGTAGCCCTCGTTAATACTAATTACATAGCCTTTGGCATCGTACTCCATTATAAATGCTGCTGTATTTAGGGCATTTACTAATCCTTCGAGTTCAAGTGTTTTGCGTGCAGCTTCTTCCTGGGTAGCTTGAAGTTCTTCCATGTTTTGCCTCATTTCTTCCTCCTGGGCAGCCATCATTTCGGCTTGCTCTTTCGATTTCATAAGAAGTTCTGCGGTAAGGGTGTTGATCTTAACCGTGTGTAGGGTCGATGCTATACTTTTGGCAATATCTTTCAGGAACTGAACCTCATGTTCTTTTAGAACCTGGAGCGAGGCAATCTCAATTACCCCCATTACCTCATCTTCAAAAATTAGTGGAACAACTATGATGTAGTTGGGATTGGTACCCCCAAGCCCCGATGTAATTTCGATATAATCCTGGGGTACTTCCTTCAGAATGATAGCATCGCGTTCGGCAGCGCAAGCGCCAATTAAGCCTTCGGCAAAGTGGTAGCTTCGCTTCATAATCCTGTTCCTGTCGTAGGCAAACATGGCTATCATGTCGAATGTTTTATCGCCGGTTTCTTTGTTCTCGTTAAGAACAAAGATTCCTCCAACCGAGGCATTTAAATACCATACAAGGTTTTTAATTAGTTCCTGGCTCAGCAGGGTAAGGTTGTTATTGTTTTGACGGAGTATTTCGCCAAATTTAGTCATCCCCTCGTTGGTCCACCTTTTCTTTTCCTCTTCAATTTTACGCTTCTCTTCTTCCTCGAGTGCCTTACGCAGGTTATCGCGCATTTCCATGAGCGATTTGCCCAGCAGGTCATCATCGCTGAGCAGGGGTAATTCAATATTAAGGTTTCCAGAGCCAATCTCACGTGCAAACGAGGTTTTGTGGCTTACACCTTCCAATGAGGCGTTCATCGCCTTTATCATTTGGCCTATTTCGTCGTTTGAGGAGGTTTTAACATCGATGTTAACAATTTTACCTTTTGCAAACTCATTCAGAATGTGGGTGATTTTTTTTATGGGAACTGTGATGTTATTTGATACCAGGTAAGCTATTAAAATTGCAATTATCAATCCTATTAAACCAATCAGAAAGCTGGTGTTGTAGCTTTGGTTTGCTTTAGCCATGATATCGGATATGGGTACAGCTATACCGATTGACCATGGGGTAAGTGTATTTCCAATTTTTATGGGTTCAAAGGTGTAGTACAATTTTTCTCCTTTTTCGTTTTGGTCAACAAAATTGAATGATTTCCCTTTTTGTATTTGGGTTAGGATATTGTATTTGCTATTAAAGTCAGGAAGAACTTCGGTAATATTTTTTTTAAAGATAGATGAATCGGGATGGGCAATAAAAACACCTTTATTTGAAAGTAGAAAGGAGTAACTTTGGGGATAGGGTTTAATGGTATTTACTAAATTCTGGAAACGGGTAAGGATAAGGTCAGCACCAATTAACCCGATAAATTTACCATTTTCTAAAAGGGGAGCGGAAAGGGTTGTCATCATTTGCCCAAGTTGAAGTTCCGATATGTAGGGCTCAACTACAATCTCTTGCGCTGCACTTTTCATTTCTTTGTAGGTTTCAGGATCGCCAGTTAGGCTACGCATTTCAGCTTTTGTTTTGTAAACCCCATCCTGCTTGTACACTATGTAAAAGTACCTCCCATAGGGTAGTGCCCAGGTAGAATCAAGGTTGCTTAACTCCCAGCTATCCCAGTAAGCATCGATATGTGGAGTGGTTTGAATTACCCTGTTGTACATGGGGTATATTAGCTTTTGCCATTGATCGAATGGCATTTGTTTATACTCCATGAATGCTGCAGCAAGCGTTCTTGTTACTGCAAAATCCTGGTTTAGCCATCCCTCAATGTTTAGCGCGTATTGTTTGGCATAACTATTGGTTAACTTAATGGCTTGATCGTAGGCTAAACGGCGCGATGTTGTACTTTCGAAGAAAAAAACGAAAGTAAAAATTACAAAAGCGCTACCCAGTATGTAGTAAAGTATTTTCTGTCGAATGGTTAATTTTATATTCATAGCCGTAACTGTTATGCCTTTTACACCTCACAATATTACAAAAAAATGATTGTTTAAGTAGATATTAGGGAATTTTATTTAATTTGGCACTATCAATTTTTATTAAAAAGTTCTATATGTTTTGGTTTTTAAAGAAACCGAGGGGTGATGAACTTGACAGGATGATTGTTGTTTTAAGGTCGATTCTTCTTTTTAAAGAGGTTGATTACTCAACCCTGAAAAAAATTGCACGCGTACTGGAACCCTGTGAGTTTAAGAAGGACGAAAGGCTATTCGAAAAAGGCGATAAGGACTATTCCTTGTATATTGTTGTTAAAGGGAAGGTGAAAGCTCACGATGGTAATCACACCTTTGCCATCTTTGGCCCGAATCAGTATTTTGGCGAGTACTCACTACTCGATTCCTCTGCTCGGTCCACCGATGTTACTGCAATTGAAGACACCATTCTACTGCGTTTGAGTCAGGAACCATTCAACCACTTCCTTCATAAAATTCCAAGCCTTTCAAGGGCTTTACTGCTTAGCCTTGTATGGCGATTGAGGGATTTTAATGTTCTGGAAGCCCAACTAACCTCCAAAAACATCGAAATTAGGCGACAAAA
>DFYV01000180.1 GCA_002383425.1 Bacteroidales bacterium UBA4073
CTAAATTCTAACTTCTAAATTCTTCCACTTCGATCAGTAAACTTCAGGGACTTCGTGAATACAAGACGGTTTATGCCAAAGGTATGGTAAAGTGAAACTCGCTACCGCTCCCTTTAACGCTATTCACCCAAATCTTACCATTGTTTTTGGTAACAAATTCATGGCAAAGCAGCAGACCAAGCCCAGTACCGGTTTCATTGGCGGTTCCCTTAGTGCTAAAAGAGCCGTCAATTAGGAAAATTCGTTCAATGTTATCCTGTTCAATTCCAATCCCCGAATCCTTAACAATAATTTCAGCCATTTTGGGATCCTCCTTCGATTTCATGGCTGTAATATCAATTGTGCCGCCAATGTCGGTAAACTTAATGGCATTGCTAAGCAAATTCCGAATAACCGTGGCAATGCTGTTTTTATCGGCATAAACATTTATTGATGAATTCACATTAACGCTGATTCTAATTTTCTTCTTATCGGCATTAGCGCCATGATTTGTTATTTCCTGCTTGATTAATGGCTCAATTTTAAATCTTTCGGCAATGTAATTAATGCTTCCGGTTTGAGTCCTTGTCCATTGTAATAGGTTATCGAGTAGCTTATATAAATTCTGTGCCGATTCGGCAATAATGGAGATGTACTCCTTCTTTTCGTTATCGGTTAGGTGGTTAAAGTTTCGTTCCAGAATATCGCTAAAGCCAATCAGGGCATTAAAAGGGTTTTTGAGGTCGTGGGCAATTATTGAGAACAGCTTATCCTTGGTGGCGTTTAACTCTTTGAGGTTTTCCTCTGAAACTTTAAGCTTTTTGTTGATTTCAAACAGCTCATTGTTTTTTTCGGAAAGTAGCTTGTTTTTTTTGCGTACTATACCAATAATTAATATTGCGCCCAAAAATATAGCTAAAAGTAATAGTGATACCGATACCAGTACCTGTTGTGTGCTTCGCTGTTTTTGAAACTGGAGTTCTTTAAGTTCAATATCTTTTTTTAGAAGTTCAATCTCTTTTTCTTTGGTTTCGTTTTCATATCGGGCTTGAATTTCGGCAATGCTCGATAGGCGCTGTTGGGTGTAAAGGCTATCGGCATAAGCTAATTCTATTGCTTTGTAGCTATATGCTTTCTGGTATTCACCTTTCCTGGCACTAAGTTCGCTTAGCAGCTGGTAGGTTTCTTGCTTGTAGGTTTGCCCTTCTATACTGGCAACATTTTTCAGTGCCCTATTCAATACTTCTTCTGCTTTTATGAGGTTATTTTGTTTCAGGTAGGTTGAGGCAATATTATTCAGCGTGTTGTGTGCAGCGTCAACCTGGTTTAATTTTAAGGAGATTTCCAGTGATTTAGAGTAGTTTTGCAAAGCCTTTTCGGGTTGCCCTATCCTATTGTATAGGTATCCAACATTGTTATAGGCCGTTGCAATCCCCAATGAGTCTTTAAGTTGGGTTGCTATTTCAAGCGATTTGGAGTAGAACTCTAACGCCTTTTGAAGGTCGCCTTTTTCATCGTATATAATTCCTAAGTTATTGTATGCTGTTGATAACCCACTTATGTCGTTACTTTTTTCCCATTCCTGAAAGGCAAGGGTATAGTATTTTTCTGCTAACTCCAAATTTTTCAAATCACTGTTTAGCATGCCAATCATGTTGTAGGTATTAGCTTTTAATTCATCTAATTTATGTTCGTTTATAATGCTTAAGGCCATAAAGGCATGTTCAATAGCTTTGTTTTTGTCGTTTATTTGGTTGTAAATGCTTGCAATGGTGGTATATGATTGTGCCTGTAAATCGTAACGTTTAGTTTTTTCGTAAAACTCTGCTGCCGTTTTATGGCTATTTATAGCCATGTTAAATCGATTTAAATTGATATAAGCCAGCCCTATGTTATTGTGAGAATGGCCAATTTTTTCCCAATTCTCGGCTTGTTCCCTGTACTCTAACGATTTTTGGTAGTAATTTAATGCTGTTTCATATTGATTTTTTGATGAGTATGCATTACCCAGGGCATTGTATGCATCGCCAAGGGCATTGCTGCTTTCGTCGGCTTTGGCTTCTGCAAGCGATTTTTCAGCGTAGTATATTGATGAGTCAGGGTTAATGTCCCAGAAAAAAACAGAAATCTCTATGAGGGTTTTTATCTTTTGTTGCCCTTTCGCAGTTTTTAGCTGAAGTTTCAGGCTATCAAGTACATTATCGGGTTGTTGGGTAAATCCCAACAAAGGTAAAATGGTTAGGGCTGTTAGCTGGAGTAATATTTTTAATTTTTCCCCTATCATAGTTTTGAATTTCTACAGGTTACTAAAGTAAACTATTTTACAATACTTTTAACTTCGCCATCCCAAAAAATTGTTGTTATTAAATTACCCTGCATGATTTCGCTTGCGCTTTTAGCTGCTTTACCGTCAACTTTTGTTATGGTGTATCCTTTTTTTAACGTATTTGCAGGGTTAATAGTTGCCAGCATTCTTTCCATGAACTCAATTCTTTTATAATTGCTGGCCATTTTTTGGATTGATAAGGTTTTAAGCACTTTGCGGTAATCGGGGATAAGGTATTTTTGAGTGATAAAAAATCTCTTAGTACTCGAATTTAACTGGGTTTCAAGATTCTTTACCGTAGTGGCACCCCTGAATATGTAAAGTTTTGCCAGCGATGGCAGGGCCGACCATGTTTTGGTCAGCTTGTTTGTATTCTGAAAAATAATAAGCTGGCATGTCGATTTGAGTTCACTGCCAAGTTCTATTAGCCTCGAAGTTGAAATATCAACATATTCAGCAGAAAGTTCAATGAGCCTATCTTTTTGGTAGGTGTATTGCTGCTCAGCTTCGCCAACCACATCGATAAGATATTCGGCAAGCGCTGTAGGCGTTTTTACGGATTTATATGCTACCAAATCGGCAACCGTTGTATCTTTTTCGTGACCTATGCCGGTGAAAATTGGTAGTGGAAACTGCGCAATATGGTTGGCCAGGGTGTATGAGTCGAAGCACGAAAGGTCGGCCGAAGCGCCTCCACCTCTCACGATGGCTACCAGATCGAACTCATCAAGCTGATTGTATATCATCGAAAGGGCATCAACTATTGATGCTTCCGCATCCTCGCCCTGCATGGTCGCTTCGAATAGCTTTATGCTGAAGCGATACCCATTTCTGTTGCCTAACAGCTGTTTCCTGAAGTCTTCGTAACCTGCCGCCTGTGGCGACGAAATTACTGCAATCCTGTTAGGAAGCATATCGAGCTGTTGCTCCCTATTCATGTCAAAAACCCCATCGGCTATCAGGCGGTTTATGGTTTCGCGGCGTTTCAGTTCCAGGTCGCCAATGGTATAGGTGGGCTCAATATCGGTGATGTTAAGGCTGTAACCGTAAACCTCGTGAAACGTTACCTGAGCAAGTACCATCACTTTTAGCCCAGGCGTTAGCTTACGTCCGGTGGTGGACTCAAAGTAGGGCTTAAGCATACGGAAGCTATACGACCAGATTGTTGCCCTGGCCCTGGCTACAATGCTGCTTGAGTCCTCATCTTTTTGGATAAGCTCAAGGTAGCAATGCCCGGAGTAATGCTCTTTTAGCTCGCTTATTTCGCCGGTTACCCAGAATGTTTGCGACAAATTGCTGGTAAGGGTTTCCCTAACCAGCCGGTTAAGCTCAAGAAGTGAGTATGGTTTATTTTTTCCTTCCATCCATTACTGTTTAATTCCTAACGCATTATACTCGCCCTCGTTAGTTCTGATTGTTATCAGGTAAGTTCCTTGGGGTAATTCATTTCGCAGGTTAATTTCTACGGAACCAAAATCGTTACTTTGCGTTTTTTGTGATAAGAGATTCTGACCGCTAATGGTACATACCGTAATGGTTGCTTGTATGTTAGGTTTATTTAGCAGTACGTTAATTTTTGAGGTGAAGGGGTTTGGCCATAGCTCAACATCACTTTGAAATTCAGTGCCATTTATATTCGATGCTTTGGCAAAATCGGGGATTCCGTAGCCAATGTCATTATTGGGATTGATATAGTTTGATGATGAGTTTATTACAAGTTCGATAATTTGTTGAGCGGTAAGGGTGGGTTTTGCTTGCCAAAGGCATGCAACCATGCCTGCCATCAAAGGTGATGAAAACGAAGTTCCGTCTGAGATACCAATTGCTCCATCGGGTGTGACCAAAACGGTTTGTACACCCATGGCACATACGTCGGGTTTTATTCTACCATCGGCCGTAGGCCCAAAGGAGCTAAAGTCGGCTTTATTCCTGTTACTGTCAACAGCACCCACTGTCAATACATTGGGCGAATCGGCAGGAAAGGAGATGTAGTGCCAGGAAGTGTAACCATCGTTTCCGGCACTTACTACCACCACCATCCCTTTACTTGCTGCCATGTTGGCAGCAAGGGTGACAGGTGCGGTATTGCCATTCAAATCCTGGTATGTGTGATTTTGACTTGCCACATCAAAGGTGGTGTAACCAAGTGAGGAATTTATTATATCGGCGCCTACACTATCGGCAAATTCGGCACCAGCAGCCCAGTTGTACTCCTCAATAAGCTGTTCAGCTGCTGCATCTTCGGTTCTTATTAACCAGTATTTTGCCTGTGGTGCAGTGCCTATTAGCTGTCCACTTGTGTAACCTCCCATGGTCGATAAAACCATGGTGCCATGAGGATGTTCATCAAATATATTCGATTGGGGATTCACAAAGTCATAAGTACCCAGTATCCGACCTTTTTGCCATAGGCTATCGAGGGTGAAATGTGTGTTTGCATCCTGAAATCCTGCATCGAGCACTGCAATAACCATTCCATCGCCAAGGTAGCCATTGCCATGAAGTATATGTCCGTTCATCATGGCAATCTGGGTGTACGATTCCCCATAGTCAAAATTGGAAAATGAGTTTTGGTCGCGGAATTGCAACGATTGCCATTCGATTTTGTCTTCTCCCAATGATTTTGCAGGCTCGTATATCCTGGTTAAGTTTTTAACGAACGTGAATGCACGTATGGTATCTTCCTGTTCAGGGGTTAGGGTGGCAATTACCCCGTTAAACCACCGTAACGAGTAGTGAACCTTTGTGGCTATCTGGGCAATTTGGCTGATGTAGGCTGACACTACTGGCAGGTCGGTCTCGGTTACCGCAATGCCCTGTTTCTGACGGCGTTCAACTGAACGAGCCGATAGGAATTCGTCCGGTTTATCGATGGTGAAGGTTGAATTTTGCTTATCGGTAAAGGCAATAAAGTATTTGGATTGGGCTAATGCTTCCAGGGTGTGTGTGCCTGCAATAACACCTATTAGCTGGATAGTCCAAAACCATTTCAGAAAAACTTTTCTCACTGCTTTCAGTTTAATAAGTTCAATATAAAAAGCCAAATTTCATTAAAAAGGATGGTTCTCGTATAGAACAATAAAGTTAAAAGTTAAAGGTTAAAAGTTGGGTACACTCCGAAAACAACTAAAAGTACAATCTTATCACAAATCTACCACTGACTTTTAGTCAATTACAATCGGTAAAAAAGAAAAAAATATTTTTCGGATAGTATTCAATATTTAAAAATTTACATTACACCTAACGCCAAAAGTCAAACGCCCAACACCTTACATCTATCGTTTCACGGTTAACGTTTCACGTTTCACGCCTTATGCCTTATGCCTTATGTTACTTTCGACCATGAACTTTTTCGACTGCGCTCATTTAATTTTTAGTACCTAATTCCCATTGAGTTTACAACTTCGTCAATGGAGGGTTCCTTGAGTTTACCGGCATTCCTTATCAATGAATCCATGTATTTTGATTCTTTTTCAATGAGCTCACCTGAATTTTCGGCAACTCCGTCGGTGTATCTGATAGCTTGCAGCATATTCCCGTTTTCATCGTAAAATTGCCATTCGCCATGTTTCAAACCATATTTGTATGGACCTTCGGTTCTAAGTGTACCATTAGGGTAAAATACCTTCATGGTTCCATCTATCTCACCCTNNCCCATTGGCATACGATGCACTTTCCAAAATTTTACCCGATGGGTAGTAGCTTTTTGTTCTTCCATGCTTTACCCCTTCCCTGTATCGTTCTTCGAAAATCAGATTTCCGTTAGGAGAATAGTACAACCATAAGCTGTCTTTCTGCTGATTTTTGTAAAAACCGTTTACCATTTTATCCCCATTGCTATCGAAAAACGTGGTGGGTATGTATGGCGATGTCTCGGAATAAATCATTAGAACTTTCAGCTTACCATTTTCATGGTAGCGTTTAAACTCACCCACAGGTTTGTTATCCTTGAACCAGCCTTCGTAGGCTTTTTGGCCATTGGGGTAGTACTTGCACCAATAGCCTTGTTTACGGTTTTTGGAATCAACCAGATTTTTGGAATCGGTGTTTTGTCCGTGAGCTGTTGCGTAAACAACTATAAAAAACAACAGAAGGGAAATATGCTTCATATTTACTTGTTTACTTGTTAGTTTGGTTACAGCTTAAATATGTAACATGCAAATTTAAACCAAATTTGATATTAACCATTTTTATAACGATTGTCGATTAATTCTTTTTTGAGGAGAAAAGGATAAAGGATAAAGGTTCAGGGTTTGAGGTTCAAAGTTCAAGGTTCAA
>DFYV01000076.1:0-2757 GCA_002383425.1 Bacteroidales bacterium UBA4073
TTAAATTTCTGCCCCACCATCCCAACGCAACCTCTGAATCCGATTTAGAAAATTTGCCAGAACTTTTTAATCAGTTCGAGCTTAAATACCCTTTAACAAGTAATTGGGAGAAAGGAAATAAGAACCTTTTTGTTGAATCTGAATTACTTAATTCCCATGAACTTAACCAAACTGAACTTCAGCAACTTTATGGAAACGATAACCGATTTCCCGAATACCATAACGGCAAGCTGATTTCATTCTTTTATGGGCAAAATAGACATGTAGTACTTCAAGATAAAGAGATTCTAACATATCGACCACACGGCCACATCATTCAGTCAAATATCAAGCTTAAACCTAATGATGATATTGTTTCCTTAACCACATGGGCGTTTGGCATATTTAACTCTCACCTTAAACAGGGGAATACCAATTTTAACACCCTGCTATCGATAAATACAAGCCAGTTTAACCTAATGCCCGAGGTAGGGCAAAGAATTTTTGTACACCATAACGGAAAATATTACCTGCTTGGAATTCCATCGGCCTACGAGATGGGCCTAAATTTTGCCCGATGGATATACAAGTTCAACAGCGCAGTTTACCAAGTAACAACCTGGGCATCGCCCAATTCGCCTGTGGTTAATTTTGATTTTAAAGTTCTAACAGGCAATCCGGCGAACATTATCATTACACATAATCTCGATAAATCGAATGGGTGGCAAATCGAATCCTCGGATGAAAATACCCTAACATTGGTACCTAACCCCAACAGTCTTCTTGCAAAAAACTATCCAAAAGCCCAGTACCGTTTGGTTTTGAATAAATCGAATTATACACACATAGAAATTAACAACGGTGATATTATTGGCATCGATAGCGATTATGCTAATTCATTCATCGTAATTAAATCGGACAAAACAAAACAGCTAAGCTTGAGTTTTATATGTGAGCTGGAAAAATCATTTGAACTGCCAACCATAGCCAACCCTGACCAGCAGTTTCAAACGGATATTAACAATGCCCTGGAATTCAGAAAAACATCAGGGTTAGATATTAAGCTCACGGGAAACTCAAGTCGAATCGAAACAATTAATGAAATAATTCCTTGGTACGAAAGCAATTCACTCATTCACTACCTTACCCCGTATGGTTTAGAACAGTTTGGAGGCGCTGCCTGGGGCACACGTGATGTTTCACAGGGTCCGTTAGAAATGCTATTAAGCTTAGGCAAGTACGATGAAGTCAAAAATATTCTAATCACCATCTTTTCTAACCAAAACGTCGATGGATGGTGGCCTCAATGGTGGATGTTCGACAAGTATCGAAATATAAGGGCAAACGAAGCCCACGGCGATATTGCATACTGGTGTATCATTGCCCTTTCAAACTACATTTTCCATAGTAGTGATACTGAAATTCTGAATACACCTTTACCCTACTACTCTGAAAATCAGAATGACAATGCTTTTATATCGCCCCTATCTGAACACCTTGACCGATTAACTGATAGAATTATTAAATCTTTTATACCTGGCACTGCTCTTGTTCCCTTTGGAGGAGGTGACTGGAACGACTCACTCCAACCAGTTAATGGCGATTTGGCTCAACGCTTGGTGTCAAGTTGGACAGTAGAAATGAACTACCAGGCGTTCATTCTACTCCAAAAGGTTTACAAGCTAATTGGTTTAACCAGCAAATCGGAAAACTTAAAAGAAATTGCCTGTAGAATTAAATCAGATTTCAATAAGTACATGGTTAAAGATGGTGTTGTTGCCGGTTATAGCCTTTTAGAAAACAACGGTACATTTTCACTACTGCTTCATCCATCCGATAGTTTAACAGGTGTAAGGTATAGCATTTTACCAATGAATCGTGGAATTTTAAGCGGCCTTTTCAGCACTGCACAAGCTAATCAACACCTGCAAATAGTACGTGAAAATTTACTGGGCCCTGATGGTGCACGACTTATGGATAAACCGCTGGTATATAGCGGTGGGCTGCAAAAAATTTTCCGACGAGCCGAAAGCAGTACATTCTTTGGAAGGGAGATTGGCTTAATGTATGTTCACGAGCACATCAGATATGCTGAAGCACTCTCCATTTTAGGGAAAGCCGATGAGTTTATTCATGCGTTACTACAGGCAATACCAATCAATTACTCAAACCTGGTAAAACAATCCGATGTTCGACAGTCAAACTGCTATTACACCAGTTCAGATGTAATTTTTAAAAGTAGATATGAAGCTGATAAGTTTTACCCTGAAGTGATAAAAGGCAATATCAGATTACATGGTGGTTGGCGAGTATATTCCAGCGGTCCAGGAATTTTTATCGGAATTGTTGTTAGTCGGCTTCTTGGATTTAGATTTAACAATGAGTACGTTACTATTGATCCTGTTTTACCAAACGATTTTGATGGTTTAAAGGTTAACATAAACATTAGTAATTTTCCACTTAGTATAACCTACCATGTTAAAAAATCGACATATAGTCCATATTCAATAAAGATAAACGATGTAGAACCCCCTTTTACTTACGAAGACACTCAATACCGAAAAGGAGGAATTCAAATTGAAAGGAAAAAGTTTTTTGAGCTACTTAATGATTATAAAAACAACATTGAAATATTTCTGTAGGGGAAGTCAACTTTAATAAAAAATGAGAAAAGGGATGAAACATCCCTTTTATTTATTTTTGGTACTACCCTTATTTTATCAGTAAAATATTTATATTAACAAAATGCAAGTTATCATTAAATTCGTGGTAAAACCA
>DFYV01000076.1:2783-3137 GCA_002383425.1 Bacteroidales bacterium UBA4073
GGGCGTGGCGAAAGGTGGGCGGCGACCTACTCTCCCGCTGTGACGCAGTACCATCGGCGCTGGCGGGCTTAGCTGCCCTGTTCGGAATGGGAAGGGGTGATCCCCGCCGCTGTAGCCACCCGGTGACTTGCCCCCGGCCACTGCCGGGGCTATGCCGTATAAACGTGCTGGTGGTGAGGTAACCGGTGCGCCTGGCGGTGACCCGCCCTGCGCCGGGAAAGNNTTCGGGCTATTAGTACTGCTCGGCTAAGGCCCTCTCAGGCCGTACACCTGCAGCCTATCAACCCCGTAGTCTACGGGGACCCTTCAGGGAGGCCTCATCTTGGGGGGGGCTTCGCGCTTAGATGCTTTCAG
>DFYV01000005.1:0-1577 GCA_002383425.1 Bacteroidales bacterium UBA4073
TTCGGAATAATCGTTGATGGTTGATGGTTGATTTCATTTGAATTTCAAATTACGAATTACGACTTACGTTTTTTGACCTTTTACTTTTGCCTTTTAACTTTTAACTTGATTTTGAACCTTGAACTTTGAACCTTGAACCTTGAATCTCAAAAAAAGAATTAACCCTTTTTGTCTTTTTATTTCAAAAACGATATTTTTACAAAAAGTTAAGTTATGGCTATGGAAGAGCTCATCAAGCTGCGTCACGAACTTCACCGGAATCCCGAACTTTCGGGTCAAGAAAGGGCAACCGCAAAACGTATTCGGTTCTTTCTTAGTCGATATCAACCCCATGAACTTTACTCAAACATTGCTGGCGAAGGAATGGCTGTGGTTTACAAGGGCAAGGAACCCGGCCCCACGGTTTTAATCCGTTGCGACATGGATGCCCTTCCCATTACCGAACAGTCCGATTTGAAATATAAATCGAATACTCCAGGCGTGTCGCACACCTGCGGGCACGATGGACACATGGCTATTATATCGGGCTTAGCCGTACGCTTTTTTGAAAATCCCATTCAAAAAGGTAAAGCAATCCTATTCTACCAACCCTCGGAGGAGAATGGGTTAGGAGCAAAAAATTCAATCGAAAAACTTAAGGAATTGGATTTGCTACCAGACTTTGCGATTGCCATTCATAACCTACCAAAATACAAGAAAGGTAGCGTAATACTTGGGCGTTACACCTTCACAGCAGCATCAAAAGGCATAATCATAAAATTGACAGGTCGAAACTCACACGCAGCATTCCCTGAACATGGGCTAAATCCTGCAGCAGCAATTGCTGAAATCATACAGCATCTACTTACTCTGCCAACCAGTTTCAAGTATAATGATTTTGTGCTTGTTACCATTATCCATGTTAAGATTGGCGAAGTTGCATTTGGCACTTCGCCCGGTTCAGCTGTTGTAATGGCAACCCTCAGAGCTTTTGACGATGCCGATATGCAACACCTTGCCGATAATGCTTTTAGCGCTTCAACCCAAATTGCAACAAGGCATGGTTTAGCAATTGAAACTGAATTCACCGACGATTTCCCGGCTTCGGTTTGTAACCCCCAGCTCACTCACCTGATTGAAAATGTTGCCAATGAGCAGGGTAGAGACGTAATCTACTTAGATACACCTAACCGTTGGAGCGAAGATTTTGCCCATTTTACGAACCACTGCCCCTCGGTTCTCTTTGGGCTTGGAGCCGGCAAAAATCAACCCGACATACATAGCCCTATCTACGATTTCCCCGATGACTTAATAATTGAAGGGGTTAACCTACTTGAAGCAATTGCCCGAAAAGTTACAACTTCCTGATTTTTCCAATAAACTTTACCTTCAACCATCGGGTTACTGTTTAATAAGACAAACCTTATAAAACTGGGGCTGCGGCTATAATTTTAGGGGTTAATTCTTCGTTATTCGCAAAAATGGTTGATGGTTGATGGTTGATGGTTGTTCGTTGTTCGCTGTTCGTTGTTCGTTGTTCGGAAAATAGTTGAAGGTTGATGGCTGTCCGTTGCTTGTTGTTCGTTGTTCGTTGTTCG
>DFYV01000005.1:1629-3314 GCA_002383425.1 Bacteroidales bacterium UBA4073
AAAAGGAATCTTTAATTCGTAATTTTGAATCTTGAATCTTGAATCTTGAATCTTGAACCTTGAACCTTGAACCTTGAACCTTGAACCTCGAACCTCGAACCTCGAAATGGTTGTTGGTTGACGTTTAACCATTAACGATTCACATTTAACGATTCACATTTAACGTTTAACGTTTAACGTTTTTTTATCTCAGCACCTCAAAAAATGAATTAATCTAAACACACAATTTAGCTCATATTTAATTATTTATAAACCTCTATATAATAATTTTGTTAATTATTACATACTAAAAACAGATGAACAAGCAAACCCCCCATGTTAAAGAAAATCCTGCTCAACGGATTAAAGCGAGACTTGCCATAATACCCGTTTTACTGGGATTAGGTGTATCGGGGCTAATGCTTTCCAACGAGTTTAATCCCAAAGCTTTTGATGTAATCAGCTTTACCTGGAAATCGGTTTTATGGATTGTTTTGGCATGGCTTTTCATGGTGGGGCGCGATATAGGCTATACCTTACGTCTGGTTGTCCTTAGCGAGGGTAAGTTCCACTTCTGGAAAGCCCTCAGAGTTATTATGCTGTGGGAGTTCACCTCTGCCATTACACCCTCTGCCATTGGTGGAACAAGCGTGGCAATAGTATATGTTAATAAGGAAGGGTTAAACTTAGGCCACAGCTCTGCCCTGGTAATGATTACCTCATTCCTTGACGAGCTCTACTTTGTGGTAACGTTCCCTCTCCTCATCTTACTTGCCGGATACCAGGACCTATTCGCCATTGGCACTCCAGGTAGCATGGCAAGTGAGATTATAACTTTCAGCGTTATTGGTTACTCGTTAAAATTTATATGGGTTATACTGCTAATCTATGGATTATTTTTTAACCCCCGCGGATTGAAATGGTTGCTGCTTTTGATTTTTAAACTTCCATTCCTGAGACGTTGGAAACATGGGGCAAACCGTGCTGGCTCCGATATTATTAGCAGCTCATTAAAATACCGTAACAAACCTGCCTCATTCTGGATAAAAGTTGTTGCTGCCACGTTCCTGTCATGGTCATCACGTTTTTTTGTGGTGAATGCACTCCTAATGGCATTTTTTAGTATAAATAATAACATGTTGATTTTTGCCCGACAGCTGGTAATGTGGATAATGATGCTGGTTAGCCCAACACCCGGTGGTAGCGGATTTGCCGAGTTTGTGTTTACCCGTTACCTATCGGAATTTATACCTGTTGATGCTTCACTCCTCATACCTGTTTCGGTAGCCATGGCTCTCCTTTGGCGAATGATCAGCTACTACCCCTACCTTTTCATAGGAAGTATAGTCTTCCCCCGTTGGGTTCGTCGTCATTTCATTAAGTGATGCCTTTGGTTAGGCGCAATGGCTTAATGTTCACCCTGTGAAATACTACCGTTTTATAAGGTGAAACCCAACGAATGCTAATATTTCATAGGGAACGGGAATTATCCAAAGGCAAAATTATTTCACAGGGCAAGAAAGGCAGAATGCAAATTGAAGTTAGAAGGTAGAAATTAGAAGGTAGAAAGTTTTGGAAAAAATTGATGAATGTTGTTTAATGAATGAGTCCAGTCTAAAAAGGTATTCTCGTCATTGCGAGCGAAGCGAAGCAATCTATATCTCTTTGAGCAACAGATTGCTTCGTCGTGCCTCCTCGCAATGACG
>DFYV01000050.1:0-10903 GCA_002383425.1 Bacteroidales bacterium UBA4073
TGTTTATTAACTAATTATATGTAAAGTTACGACATTTTAATTTGCTATTACGTCAGGAGTTCTGAATGTAGTATTTTTCGAAAAGGTAACCAAACTACCCTATACAATTTTGTATATATCAGTATATCAATGTATAATAAATATGTTATATGTTACAGGATTACAATGATTAGTTTTTCTTTCACCGCAAAGGCGCAAAGACACAAAGAAAAAATAAAAATTATTGAAAATTAACCTTTTGCAACTTGGCGCCTTTGCGGTAAAATATTTTTTTGCATTTTTAATACTATCTGATTGTCAAGATGTTGCCAGAATATTATGTGGTAACCTTAATTACTATAATTGTTTGACCCTTTTCAGGCTTAGCATTTTTATAATCCAATCAGGAACTGGTTTGTATGGATCGCGATTATCCAGGTTAAGCTGAATGCCAAGCGATTTGATTAAAGGTAAACGATGGGTTTCAACAAACTCGATTAGTGTTCCATCGGGATCTTCGATGTATGAAAAATGCCCGGCTGTTTCGCCCATAGTAAAGTTTCCTTTTGGGTTATGCTTTACATTTGAGTTAACGGTGAAAGGAAACCCTTTGTCGGTACATTCCTTTTCAAGATCGTTCATGTTCTTTATATCATAGCATAGGTGAATAAAACCCAAATCGCCCCAGAAGCGGTTTTTGAATATTTTATTGGGTTCACGATCGAGTACTTGCACCAGCTCAATTTCCGATTGTCCAAAGAACTTGCTAAAACTTCCCTTTGGGGTTTGAGAGTAAGTAAGCAGCATACGTCGGAAATTTCCTTTTCCACCGGGTAATTCGGCAAGATCATCGAAAACAGCTGTTTTGTCGTACGTAATGGTATCGTACCCCAGTATGTCGCGATATAACTTAAGCGATTTTTCAATATCGCTAACGCCAATAACCACTCCTCCAACTCCCGAAACATGTTTTTTCTCATCTTTAAAGATGTAGCCGTGGTTGTATATTTCAAAGAAGTTACCAAATGGATCTTTAATGAAGAAATGCTCCTCGCCATTGGGTCTTACTGAAAGTTGGCTTACCGGTATCCCCTTTGATTCAAAGTAGTCATAGGCTTTTTTCACATTTGGGCATTTCACTTTAGCGGCAAATATGCCGTAATCGCCCAGAAGAACCTGAAATTCTGGCAAAAGAGGTATTCGCCCTTTATATTGCCAGATTTCAAGGCCTCCTCCTCCCTGCATGTTTAGCGCAAGGGCAGCATGTCGTTGTTGGGGTTGGCCACCGGTGTATGGGAGCATCAGCTCTGCTATGGTGTTATCCTCAAAGATTCTGATATCAAAGCCAAGGTGTTCCATGTACCATTTCCATGCTTGGGTATGGTTCGCTACCCCAATACCAACTTGCTGAATTCCATAAATTATTTTCGACATGGTTTTTATGAAGGTTTTATTTTGGTAACAATTCTGAAGAAAAGGCCTGGGAAAAAACGTTTGATATGCACCATCAGTATTTCGCTTTTACCGATATAAATTTCCGGTTTGCGTTTTTTTATGGCACGAATGTACTGGCGGGCGCATTCCTTTGCACTTAGCCCATTCATTTGTCCTGGGTCCATCAATCCATATTCTTCTCCTTGTTCATTAATGGCTTTGAGCGATATGTCCGTTTGAATGCGTCCGGGGTAAGCAATGGTTACCGAAATTTTGTAGGGTTTTATTTCGGCCCGGAGAGTTTCAAAAAAACCTTGAATGGCGTGCTTTGCAGCAGCATACGAAGAACGTAAAGGGAATCCAAATTTTCCGGAAATGCTGCTTGTTGCAGCAATAAATCCTTCGCCTGCATCAATCATTCCTGGAAGCACTGCTTTGGTGAGTATCACATAGGAAAAGTAGTCTATCTCCATTATTTTACGGTCGATTTCAACCGGCGTGTCCTTTACCAGCGACCGTTGGCTGATGCCACCATTGTTTATGAGCAGGTAGATTTGTTCGTATGTGTTGACTATGGTTTCGGCGGTGGTTTTTACCTCTTCGGGGTCTGATAGGTTAAAGGGGTATTCCTGACAAAACGATGTAAACTCCCGGCATTCATCGGCCACGTGGCTAAGCTTCTGGGCATCACTCGATGATATGATGAGGTGGGCTCCATCTTTGGCCAGCTGTATTGCCAATTCCCTGCCAATGCCCGATGAGGCACCTGTTATCCATACTAACCGGTTTTTAAACGTTACCATTTAACTAATTAAACAGTGGGTAAATGAATGCCCAAATATTTTGATGTCAAATATAATAATTTTTGGTAAGCTATTTTTGGGTTAGTATTCTTTACGGGAATTTTCCTTTCCGGTCTCGTCGAATATAATCCACAGGCCACTTTTTTGGCCATTAGTGTAAGTCATGTCGTAGCGCAGCGTTCCATTATCGTCCCACACGTACCATTTCCCGTGTTTTTTGCCGTTTGCAAAGTTGGCCTCAGATATTTTTATCCCATTCTCGTTCCATTTTTCCCAACGGCCATCCTTTTCACCAGAACTATAGTTTCGTATTTCCTGAACTTTACCAGTTGGGTAGAAAAACTTCATTTCACCATTAGGCAATCCATTCACAATACCAGCATCAACTTTAATATTGCCATTATCGTAGTACAAGGTATATTTGCCCGAGTACGGGTTGCCTTTACTGTCGTAATATTTTCCGTCGCGTTCAATAACGTTGGTTTGTGCCAAACCAGCTATCGAGGTTAAGGTAATTAGAAATACAAAAAATGCTTTCATAAAGAATCTTTTTTAGATTGTACGAAAATAGTAATAAAAATGATACAAAAAAACTTCCCGAAAAATCGGGAAGTTTCGGTAAGATTAAAAGAAGTTGATTTAGTATTGAGCGTTTTTAGGATCCCAGTTGGTCCATCCTTGTGCCCAGTTTTGTGTTCCAAAGGCACCTCTGTATGTTACCACCTCAAAACCTGTTAATCCGGTAAATGAAGCACCGCTGAGTGCAGGAGAGCCACTCTGAGGCATAGCATTTACATTGCCCCAGTTCCAGGCATTGGTAAGTTGAAGTTCGCTATTTTCAGTGTAAAGGGTATTTTCACCATCTACAAACATGGCTTCATATTCTGCCTGGGTTAAACTTGTGCCATCGGTTTTAGCATTAAAGTCCTTAATCATGCCTGCAACAAGACAGTTTCTGATTTCAGGGCCCCCTGGTCTATTGTAAAGGGTCATGGAAGTACCTTCGAGTGAGATACCTGTGTTAAAACCAGCAATAATTGAGTTGTAAAGGCATAAACGGGTGTTGCGGCGTAGCCTTAAACCGTACTTGTGGTTGGGGTTAACATTAGCCTGGGTTTTAGTGGCATACGGTCCAAGTATGGTGATATTGCTGAATTTGGCAGAGGTAAGAGGTTCGTTTGATGAGCCATTTGCATCATTATCCGATTCGAAACCGTTTGAAGCGTCACTCTTATCAGCTTCTTCCGGGCCTCTCAGGATTAGAGCAAATTGAACTTTTCCGCTGTAACCGTTATCGGTGTCAAAATCATCATCACCACCGCGGTATGCAATTATGTGCTTGGCATTCACTGTACCTCCAAACCATTCAAAGGAGTCATCACGACCATAGGAAACCTGAACGTAGTCAATGGTTGTACCGCTACCAACACCACCCATGGTTAAACCGTTTATTTCGTTACCGTTCGATACTTCGTAACCGGCAAATTCAATACGAACATAGCGAAGAATACCAGAGTTATCGTTAGGGTCAGTACCTCCATAAATTGCTCCTGTTCCACCCTCAATTTCGGCGGTGCCTCCAGTTTGATTGATAGGGGCTTTACCACATAAGATTAAACCTGCCCAATCGCCGGGATTACGTTGTCCAGATGGCTTATCGCTTGTGAAAATTATGGGCTTTTCAGCGGTACCGTCAGCTATGATTTTAGCACCTTGTTCTACAATAAGACAAGCTTTTGAATCGCTTAATCCTTTGATTAATGTGCCGGGTTCAATGGTCAAGGTAGCGCCTGGTTTTACGTAAACAAATCCTTCGAGTACTATGGTGTCCTTTGATTCCCATAGGGTGTTTTCAGCAATTGCACCCGAAACGGTCTTTGTTGTTCCTGCTGGGGGAGGGGTATCCTCATCGTCATCACATGATGTTAATAGTAACCCTGATAGGGCTACTGTAACAAAAAATAGATTTAAAATTTTACGGTTCATAATTTTATTTTTAAGGGTTAGTGTAATTCTTTTTTACAGTTCAAAAGTATTATACCGATCGAACATTATGGTTAAGCATAGCTTAGCTTTACATTAGATGTTTGTTATATTAAGGTTAACTATTAAAGTCAAATTCACACCACAGTAATTCTTGACCGATAAGAATATGGAAACCAGTATTTTAAATCAATAATTTTGTATTTCCCTTAGGGTTTTCCCCAATAATTAATAGCACAACATTTTTATGCCTTATATTGAAGGTAAAAAAAGAGCCGGATTAGGGCATCCGACTCAGAAAAACTTGCATTGCGCATTATTGCATAGCGTATGTGGGTTTACTCTACCGTATTAAGTTCAATTTTAAGTTCTTTGGAGTTTCTGTTAACTTCCACTTCAGCTGGGGCGTATGAAATCAAACTAACGCAGATTTTTGCTTTCGGTTGATTAAAATTAATGGTGAAATTACCCTCAAAATCGGTGTAAACCACAGTGCTTTCATCAACCTTTACTGTTACACCTGCAAGTGATTCACCTGTAAGCTTGTCGACCACCTTCCCTTTAATGGTACTTACCATTGAGGAGGTAACCGTCTTGGTCGATTCCTTCTTATCATCTTCATTAGCAGCTATTACGTTTAGTGCCACTATGCTTACCATTAAAATTGATAGTATTTTTTTCATAACCATATAGTTTTCAGTTTTTACCACTACAAAGAAAGCCCCCTAATATTGTCTGATTATTATCTTAACATGATTTGAATATTAAGTTTATGTAAACTAATTGGGATTTGGTAATCGACTATATTGTAAACCCTCAAATAATCAGAGCATTGGTGCTGTTAATTAAAGATTTCCGGGTAGAGCGGTTCATTACCACCCCACTCTACCCGGGAAAATAGAAAAACAATAAATGTACATTTCTATTGCATATTTTTTAACTATTCAAATCCAATCTCAAGGCAACGGCATTCATGCCGTTGGAAACTGGATATCCGGTTATAATGGTAGTCCCCTTTCAGGGTTTAAAACCCTGAAAGGGGTGTAAACGAATAAATGAAATTTTACCAGTTAGCAAAAATTTTTAAGTTTTTCAAATTCCTTTTACATGGTTGAGTCCAGTCAAAAAGGCCAAAAGCAAACGCGTCANNAATACCTTTTTAGACTGGACTCATGGTTTTAAATGTATCGCCTCAAAAATGCATATTTCCAATGTATAGGCAAAAAGACTAATCTAAAGCTTAAAACTGCAACAAGCTATCAATGCTTACCTTTTCGGCAATTTTATTGGAAAGGAAAACATCCTTCAGCGCATCGATTGGGTACAACTTTTCGTGATGAACAGCATAGAATACGGCATATAGGGCACTACTCTTAGCTCCTACCCTCTCGCGGAAAGGTACTTTTTTGATGCGGGCCCCGGTTTGTGGCACTTCGAGTGTTTCATCAATGTAAATCACTCCATGCTTCATTCTGCCTGCGGCAGCACGGGCGTAGTTCAAACCATCGGAGGATGTGATGATTAGCACATCGGGTATGGGAGAACCAGTAAACAGAATTTGATTGGGGGAAATAATAACCTCCGAGGCCGAAAAGCCAACCCCTACCGTAACGGGGTAACTCCCCTTCTTGGTGCTGTTGAGTCCCGATACAATTGCTGCTTTTGCCAAAAACTCAGCGGCCGACTGAACACCCTCGCCAGCTGAGCCCGATAGCATGATGCTTACAGTCTTTTGAGTATTGCTACTATACCTCTGCTGTACCTCCAACTTCTCCGAAATTAAACTCTTTGGTTCAACATTGATGGGCGTTTTGAATGCATTCCCCTTACCATCGGCAAATACTTTTACTTTCCAGCCAGCATCCTCAACAAGCTTT
This sequence comes from Bacteroidales bacterium UBA4073, assembly GCA_002383425.1. Taxonomy (GTDB): domain Bacteria; phylum Bacteroidota; class Bacteroidia; order Bacteroidales; family Tenuifilaceae; genus Tenuifilum. Next base: position 6,077 of record DFYV01000050.1, read on the forward strand.
GAGAGTTTCATGCCAGGATTTGACTTTACCCCGTAGCTGGGGCAAATCTCCATAACCTCAACCAATGAGAACCCACTTGCCGAAAATGCTTTAACCAACGAATCGGAAAAGTCACCAATGCCAATAATCCGCTCAACATAAGAAGCTCCAGCAGCCACCATTAACTCACATATATCGTAGCCAGCCTTGTTACTCCCTTCGGGAAGGGTTGGGGTTTTGAAACCGTTTGGGGTGAACTCTGAAGGTTGGCCACCGGTCATTCCATATAGCATGTTGTTGTGCACAACCACTGTCATATTGAAGCCTAAGTGGGCGCCTCCAATCAGGTGCTGCATGCCAATTGTGGCACCGCCATCGCCCGTAAATGCAATCACCTTTTTGTTAGGATTATTTAGTCCGGCAGCAATTCCCGCAGCCAAAGCCGACGAACGACCATGAAGGCCATGAACGGTATGCGTTAAAAAACTTTTATCAACAATTCCATGACACCCAATATCGGTAACCAGCACAACATCAAGGGGATTAATGTTGAGTTTTTGCAAAGCCTTCTCAGTGTTTTGTGCGACCATGGCATGCCCACAACCCTTACAAAAGGGCAATTGGGCATCGGTTAAAAAACGGGTATTACTCATTGCGCATAACCTCCTCAACAATTTCGGTTGGACTAATCATTTTAGCTATTCCGTTTACCCCACTAACCCCCTTGCGACCTGCAGCGCCAAAAAGCAGGTGTCTCAGCTCTCCGGTAAGGTTTTCCTCAACAATAATCACCTTGGAGTAACGGTTGGCAATATCAACATAAAGTTGTGGTATAGGTAAAAGGGTTTTAGCAACCAGCAAAGCTACCTTTATGCCCTTAGCACGCAGCTCAGCAACCGCCTCGCGTGAAGCCTGCGATGATATGCCGTAAGTGATGATTAAGCTATCGGAACCGTCCTGTTCATCGAACTCGTAAACGGTAAATTCATCCAAATGCTTACGTAACTTTTGCTCTAAACGCTTTGTATTCTCAATGGCTTCAGGCAAAACGTTTTGTATAATTCCTTTTGTATCGTGGGTTGATGCGGTAATTCGAACCTGATGCTGGTTTTGACTCACAGGAAGGAAATCGGGCACAAGCGATTCCTCGGTTTTGTAGGGTATGTAATTGCCATCACCGGAAAAAAGTTTAACCTTCTTGGTTTCAATTGGGGGTAAATTGGACCAGTCGAACGACTGGAGGGTCATCGCCATTTCCTTGGAGGTAAGTAAAACCACCGGAGTACGAAGCTGAATGGCGGTATGCACGGCCTTTGCCGATAGTTGCCAGCAATCGTGGTAGTTACTGATGGAAAAGGTAGGAATGGAATATCCGCCCGACATGGTGCCGTGAACAACACTTAAATCACCCTGAGCTCCACAGGTAGCTGTACCTGTAGCAGGACCTAAGCGTTGAACCAGCACAATCACCATGGGCAACTCCATCATAGCTGCCATGTTAATAGATTCTATCATCAAGGCATATCCAGGGAAAGAGGTAGCGGTAACGGGTACACGTCCTGCCACTGCAAAACCGCTCATCCACTGTAGCGTTGTAATTTCATCAGGTGCAGCCAGCATGGTAGGAAAACGCCTGGTTGCGTAAAGGTAGAGCAAGTTAGCCGGGGTTATGGGATAACCCACAAAGGTATCGGCGCCTGCCCGCACCAAGGCTTCAATGATTAGTCTTGACCCATCGATAAAAGCCAGATTCATTTTACTTTCGTGCATACACCACCTTTTTTTCAATTAAACTTTGTATTTCTTCAGCTGTGTATTTTAACATCTCCTTGAGCACGCTAAGCGTATGTTCCCCGTAATGAGGCGGAGCCTGAAGCTTAACGGGCTTGGTTTCTTCACCTATGCTGAATGCCACGGTTCGTAAACCTTTAATATACATTCCCGAAGCTGTTTTACCATCCATAACCAGGTCCTGTACCTCGGGAATTTCAAAGACTTCTTTCATATTGTAAACCCCACCTGCTGGTACCGAGCGTTTAGCAAGTTCAGCAAGGAGTGGATCGCGATCGAACAAGGAAATTAAACTCTGCACAGCCTCGTTGCAAGCTACACGATTTTTTACCCTGTTAAAATTGGTTGAAAAACGCTCATCGTTAGCGAGTTCAGGATTACCAAGTGCCGAGCAAAGCTCAGCAAACTGTTTATCGCTACCCACGGCTATAACCAAAGGTTTGCCATCGCGTGTATAGAAAATTTTACCATAGGGAACAATGTTGGGGTGCTCGGATCCCATACGTTCAGGTATTTTATTGCCAACCAACCAGTTGGTAGCCTGATTTGCCAGTGCAGCAACCCCTGCCTTAATAAGGCTGGTTTCAATATATGCCCCTTCACCATTGCGTTCCCTATTCAGCAAAGCCAGCAGTATAGCCTCTTTAAGCTGATGGCCGGCGAGTAAATCCATAAGAGCCACAGGCATTTTAACTGGTCCACCATCAGGTTCTCCGTTCATATAGGTAAACCCGCTTTCGGCCTGAATTATGGCATCGTATCCGGCACGCATAGTTTTTAAGCCGTAACCGGTGAGATGTGCATAAATAATTGATTTGTTATGCTGCCTTAGAGTTTTATAATCAACCTTAAGTTTTTCGGCGTCGCCAGGCTTATAGCTTACCAGAACAATATCGCAAATCGCGGCTAAACGGTAAACGATCTCAAGTCCTTCGGGCTTATTAAGGTCAAGGGCTAAAGATCTTTTACCCCAGTTTACGCAGCTGAAGTAGCCCGAAATGTCGGTATTAGGGTCCTCGGTAGTTAGCTTCCATGTTCGGGTTACATCGCCGTAGGTTAGCAGGTTTTCAACCTTAATCACGCTTGCCCCCATTTCGGCTAAGGCGACACCAACGCTTGGCCCGGCCAGCACATTGGCCAGCTCGAGCACCTTTATACCTAATAGTGGTTCCTGTGGCATCATGTTGTACAATTACTCTTTAACAAAATATTTCCTTCGGATATAACCAAAAGCTAAAGCAGCCAAAGCGAATAAAACTGCCCCATAGGTTTTGTCGAGTTGAAACCAGTTCAATTTAGCGGCAATAATGCAAAGGAAAACTGCAATTGTACCGCCAATAAATGCCAGTTTCACTGTGAACACATCAATCCAACCCCTAAAGTAAATGCCGGCAATAATCACAATGGCACCTATGGCACGTATAGCATAGCTAATGTAAGCTGAATCGAGGACTCCTGCTTTAAAGTAGTAAGCCAAAGGAATAGTAATCAGGCTAACAATAATAACTAAACGATGGGCAGTTTGAAGCACCTTTTGCTCATCGGCATTGGGATTGATAAAACCGTGGTAAATATCTTTTGTGGCAATTGTAACCACAGCAAAATTTACGGGGCCAACGGTTGATAGTATTGCAGCCAGAATACCTGCTAATGCAATGCCTCCCAGAACAGGATGAATGAATTGTGGATTTACAAGCAAATTGGTCATGGCTACCTTTGCTGTAAAGCCGGGGGCATCAGCACCAATACTGTAAACACCGGTAGCAGCTATTAAGCCCAGAATGGCAGTCATAATACCAAAAGGCGCAATATAGACACTGGAAAGGATTGCTGCCTTTTTAGCCACTTCGGGGGTTCGGGCAGCAAAGATTGGCTGGATACTTGCCTGAGCTGCCATACCACCAAGCACACCGCCAAGAATAAGGCTGAATGCCTCGTTGAAGCTAACCCCAAAGGGATTATAAACGCTGCCTACAGCCCCTTTGGCCTCAAGCAATTCCTGCAGCTGGCCAAATCCACCAATATTAACAATACCAATCACCGCAGCTGTTCCCAGACCTATAATCATAACTACAAGGTGGACAATTGAAGTAACTGCAAGGGCATGCATGCCTCCAATGTAGGTGTAAAGAGTAATCACTCCTGCAGCAATAATTACGGAAGTAAGCCAATCGATATGAAAAATTGAACTCATTACGCTTGTTGCGGTTTGAAGCTGAACGTATGCCAGGGTGATATAGGCAATGAGGAAGGCTATAGCCGATACTCTCTTGGCCTGTATTCCAAACAGGTGTTCCAGCATTTCGCTAACGGTATGAACATTGTTCCTACGGTAATGTTTGGCTACCGTAAAGCCAATAATTATCATACCAATAGAGGTTGCCACATTGTAAAGTATAGGCTGGAACGATAGCTTTTCGAAAGCATTTTCGCTAACGCCAATAGTACTCATGCCACCAAGCCATTCGGCAGCCACAACTATAGAGCAAAGTAAAACTCCTAAGTTGCGTCCGGCAACTAAGTAATCGGCAACCGACCGCGATGCCACTTTTCGGGTCAAAAACGACACTCCTACAACAATTGCAAAGTACGCAATAACAATCCAGAAATAAATATTCCCAAGTAAAGCCTCCATATACGTTTACTTTTTTATAGATTTATATTTTTGAAATTTGGCTGCCAAATTAATCAAATATTTATCACGTTATCATATCTTTTTTAACATTTTTTTACCATTTCGCGTATTTTTGTTACGGAATGTAACTTAAACCACCTTGCATAGAAATTAATTCTATCTTCCGAAACAAAATAGGCGTGAGGCGTGAAACGTGAGGCGTGAAACGTGAAACGTGAGACGTGAGACGTGAGACGTGAAACGTGAGACGTGAGGCGTGAGACGTGAGGCGTGAGGCGTGAGGCGTGAGACGTAAAACGTTAAACGGTAGGTGGTAGGCGTTAGGCGTTGGACGTTAGTCGTTGGACGTTGGACGTTAGTCGTTGGATGTTGGACGTTAGTCGTTGGATGTTGGAAATTAGGCGTTTGACGTTTGATGTTAG
>DFYV01000050.1:11039-16182 GCA_002383425.1 Bacteroidales bacterium UBA4073
CCTTTTTAGACTGGACTCATCATTTTTTAATAGAAATTTGCTTTTTAAACTGGACTCAATATTGAAATGTTTCCCAATTTTTGTAAATTGCTTAAAATTACACCCAATCATGAAAAAACTCTACTTACTTTTAGCCATATTTACCATAAGTTTCAATAATGGTTACGGGATACAAAAAGAACACCATAATAACGATAGCTTACCTGATAAACATCCTTCCGAAGTTATTTATGAAATCCCAACAGAAGATATAAATACAAGCCAGGATNNTTCTTTCATTGTTTATAGGAACAGCAACCCGTAACCTATTAAGCAAAGGGCCCTTACCATACACCATCATGCTTTTGATTATAGGGTTAATTTTAGGACTGCTAACCCGATTAGATGTGTTATCTTCCATAGGGCTTGATATGGTTGGGCAAGCCGTACATTGGGCAGGAAATATCGATCCACACTTAATACTCTACCTTTTTTTGCCCACACTAATTTTTGAAGCCGCCTATTCTTTACACATACATACATTCAAAAAATCGTTGGTTAATGCAATAATACTTGCTGTGCCTGGAATTATGGTGGCGATTGTTATTACAGCATTTGCTTTGTTGCTCATCAAGTCAATGGGGATTGGGCTGAATGAGTGGACAACGCTGCTTGCTTTTCTATTCGGAGCCATAATAAGTGCCACCGATCCCGTGGCTGTGGTGGCAATTCTAAAAGAAGTAGGGGCAAGCAAACGACTATCGACCATAACCGAAAGCGAATCGATGCTCAACGATGGTACGGCAATCGTTTTCTTCATGACCATATTCGGGTTAATCACTGGCGAAGCCGCCGGAAGTAATGCCCTGATGGAGTTTATAAAAGTATCGTTTGGGGGAGTGCTCGTGGGTGCAGCCATTGGATGGGGTATCCTGGGGTGGCTCAAAAAGGTTTTTAACGATGCCCTTATTGAAATTACTGTTGTAATAGGAGCTGCTTACCTTTCGTTTTACATTGCCGAATCGGTTTTACACGTTTCGGGTGTGATTGCCGTTGTAACGTTAGGAATATCAATGGCTGGACATGGGAAAACCAAGGTCAGCCCAGGCGTTACTCACTTCCTACACGAGTTTTGGGAGTTAGCTGCATTTATTGCCAACACCCTTATATTCATTATTGTGGGTGTGGTAATTGCAGAGCAAGTCAACTACACGCTAACCGACCTAATAGTACTAATCTTAGTGTATGTTGCCATCCATATTGCCCGGCTTGGTACCGTTTACGTTTTTTATCCACTGATGCGTCGGATTGGTTACGGTATTGCCTGGAAAGATTCCATTGTTCTCTGGTGGGGCGGGCTACGGGGAGCAGTTGCTCTTGCCTTATCGCTGATTGTTGCCATTGATAACAGAATCGCGCTTGAACCTCGAAACCAGCTGCTATCGCTTACCGCAGGAATAGTCATTCTAACCTCACTAATCAATGCTACAACCGTAAGGTGGCTTATCAATAAACTTGGATTATCAAAAATAGGCGATATTAAGGCTGGCCTTATGATGCAATCGTTACAGCAGATAAGGCTAAGCGGCGAAAAAGAGATTGAAAAACTCAAGGAGAACCGCTACATGGCTGGTGCCGACTGGCAAAAAGTATCAAACTTTCTGATTGATGCCAATGCGATTGAAGAAAAACCACAGCAGTTTAGCATGGATGATGCCATTGTCGAAACCCGTAAACGTCTTTTACAGAAAGAAAAAGAAAGTTACTGGCGACAGTTTAGCATGGGTATGCTCAGCTCCGACGGGGTAAACCTCCTATCGGACCAAATAGATGCGCTGCTCGATTACGGGGGGAGTATTCCCCTATCGGAACGACAGGACATTGAAAATATTTGGACTACCCCAAAAACCACTGCTAAACTTCAAAATCTCCCATTAATAGGACGAATATGGAAACGTAGATTTCTTAACCGGTTAGCCCTCAGCTACGATTGTGCCAGAGCTTTTGTTGCAGCCCAGGAAGAAAACTTAAAATCGATTTCGAGTCTTATTATTGGGTTTTCAATTGGTGTGGCCGAGCCGTCCAAAGAAGCTGAATTGCTCAGCGTACTGGAAGACGAACTTAACGAAAACCGCATAACCGGACAAACATTCCTGAGGAATCTAAGAGAAAAATATCCCGATGTTTGCCGTAACATTGAAACACTTCTGGCCTCACGTTCGCTTTTGAACCAGCAGGAAGAGATGCTGGAGCGGCTGAAGAAACAAGGGCGTCTGGAGCCCGACGAGGTAGAACGCATACAGGCTCAAATCCACGCATCAATGAAAAAGTTAATCGACACTTCCGTAAAAGAAAACACGGAACTCAAGGTGGCTGAAGTTCTCCGTAATACCCCGGGGCTAAATAACCTCACAAAGGAAGAACAACAATTCCTCATCGGTAAAGCGCAGCTAAAAATATACCCCGAGGGAAGTACCATTACCAAACAGGATTCCGACCCCGATGGCATATATATCATTATTAACGGAACGGTAAACTACTACAAATCCGAAAGTTTAATTGGCGTTAAGGAGATATCCGATATTTTTGGTGCCTACGAATGGCTTTTGACATCAAAACTTCGCTTTACCTATGTTGCCGAAACCCCTGTAACACTTACTAAAATAAACTACTCAACCATTAATCAGCTGTTGAAGAAATTTCCTGAAACCAACAGTTTATTGAAACTCTGCGCAGCTGCCGACATTGCGTTAGAATTGCTCAGAAATTCCGGAAGATTTAGCGAGCTTACCTCCCGAAAACTTCGAACATTAGTTCGCAATTCGGAACTTCAATTCCTGAAAGATGGTGATAAACAGCATTTTGCGGGGTCAACATGCATACTAATTAAAGGGCAAGCAATAACCGACGACCAGGACATTCTGTTCACTGCCCCAGCCATACTCAGCGACTGTAATGTAAGAGGTAAGGGCGAAGCGGTAATTCTTATTATGCCTTAAGGCTTTTTTGCCTCAATCATAGGTTGAAATCGCCTGTATGTTGGTAATGCCGCAGGGCCATACCAGAAAAAGTATTCAGTATCGAACAGGCCGTATTTGACTGCCGGGTTTTGGTTCATCATTTCCTGAGCTACATCTATTTTACTGGTGTTAAGGATGAAAAAACTTCGATAATTTTTGTCATTTTTGCCCATAGGTCCGGTAACTACAAGCGTTCCATTATTGGTCATCTCATTTATAGCATCCACATGCCCCTTATAAAGCCACGATATCGAGTCGCGACTCTTAATTTGCGTAGCTCCAGATTTTAACATTACCATAACATACCACTTCATACCGTACTCATCGGCTCCAAGAGAATCGGCAAGAGTTTTGTTGTAGTCAGACACAGGCGTTTGATCCTGTGCATGGGTGGTTATGGCAAAAAAAATTAGTATTACCGAAAAACAAAATGCCTTCATCATTTTACTGGTTTTTCATAGCTATATAAAAAACAAGCCAATTTAACTAAAATATGTTAATAATTCAACACTCAAATAGGTATTTTATTTATTCCTTGAATAAGCAGGTCTTTATTAGAATCCATGTATGGCTTCGACTACGCTCAGCTAACCTTGCACCTGAGCGAAGCCGAAGGGCGTTCTTTTTCAACAATTTCGAACATGACCTGCGGATTTAAGGTTATCAACATTAATATTTGAAAAAAATGCTATAATTGCGACCTGTTAAAAAACCCTAAATCATGGCCGGAATATTACTAATCCTATTTTACCTGTTAACGCCATTCGCCATACTTCACCTATGCCATAAGTTTCCATTTGTTAATAAGCTTGGGGCAGTGTTTATTGCATACCTGGTGGGATTGGTAGTGGGTAATGTTGGTATTTTGCCCGTTGGGTCGGCTGGTATCCAGGATGCACTTACATCCATTACCATTCCCCTTGCCATTCCATTGCTGCTATTTTCATCAAATTTAAAACAATGGAAAAGCATGGCAGGAAAGGCTACTATTGCGTTAATTATTGGAATTGTATCGGTTGTAGTGATGGTAGTTGCAGGATACTTCATTTTCAAGGGTAAAGGGATGCCCGATTTATGGAAGGTAGGTGGAATGCTGGTTGGCGTTTACACAGGGGGGACGCCAAACCTTGCATCACTGAAAATGATGCTTAATATTGATCCTGATATTTATATCCTTACACACACCTACGACATGATGATTTCGACCGCATTCCTTGCCTTTCTGATGACCATTGGAAAAAAATTCTTTTTGCTATTCCTACCTGCATTCAACGATGGCAGCCCGAACGAGGTTGAGTACACTAACGGCAGCGACCCATACTGGGGAATTTTTAGGCGCGATACTTTTTACCCCTTGCTCAAAGCTTACAGTTTAGCCATACTGATATTTGTTATTGCAGGTGGTTTGTCGATGCTTGCGTCCAAAAATAGTCAAATTGTAGTGGTAATCCTCACCATCACTACGCTTAGCATTATTGCATCTACATTTTAGAAAATTAATTCCATAGAAAAAACATTTGAGTCGGGGATGTACCTCATACTGATTTTTAGCGTAACTGTGGCATCAATGGCCGATATAAGTCGATTCGCAGGTTTAACGCCAGGCTTATTCGGTTACATTACCCTGGTAGTATTTGGCTCATTACTTTTACAAGTGATTTTAGGCAGAATATTTAAGGTAGATGCTGACACTACCATTATCACCTCAACCGCACTCATTTGCTCTCCTCCTTTTGTTCCAGTAGTGGCTGCAGCAATAAATAACCGAAAAGTTATACTTACTGGAATAACAATTGGTATAATTGGCTATGCCATAGGAAACTACCTTGGATTTGCACTTGCCGAAATACTAAAAAACATGTAGTGTAAAGGTGATATGAGTTCAGTCTATAAAGTTTATAAATGCCTGTCCCGATTATTTCGGGGTTGAAAGCTTGCCCTGAGTGAAATCGAAGGGTTCAAGGTTCAAGGTTCAAAGTTCAAGGTTCAAAGTTCAAGATTCAAAGTTCAAGATTCGTAATTCGTAATTCGTAATTTCTAATTCTAAAACCCTGTTTTACTACTATATAACTTCCGGCTATTTTTCTTGGGGCTATATTACCCGATAATGAGGGACTAATAACTATCCAATGGTGTATAAAATT
>DFYV01000168.1 GCA_002383425.1 Bacteroidales bacterium UBA4073
ACAAAAATGCGTCAATTTATTTTACGATTAAAACTTTGTAAAATATTGATTCTTAAGCATGGGTCAGGAGTTCTGAAATTACGAATTTCAAATTACGAATTTCAAATTACGAATTACGAATTACGAATTTCAAATTACGAATTACGAAGTTTTTATTCATTAATCAACATTTATCAATTTCTTCTAAAACTATCTTCCTTCTACCCTCTTCCTTCTGCCTTTTACCTTCTACATTCTGACTTCTACCTTCTAATTTCTTCATTCTACCTTCTAATTTCATTTTGTATTGAGCCTTTGCGCCTAACGGCCATCAACCTCAAGCAATTTGGTCTTTTTTCGTATAGTACGTATGGCAAGGTGGATAACTCCTATTGCCACTAATGCAATAAACCATCCTTTCCCCCATGGGCTTAGCTTAAGCCATTTACCCCCATTTGTCATAACCTCATGAATGTACTGAAAAATAAAAAACATCAACACCAGGTTAAACAGCCCGATGCTTTCGCGCTTCACCACTTTCCGAAAGGAAAAGCAAACACCTGGCGAATGCCACCTGAACCTAAGAAGTAAAAAGGAGGGTACGCTATTAGCCCAATTCAGGTAAGCCTGTCCAAACTTTTCACGCAGGAAAAATTCCTCGGCATACATTATCCGTTCGTAGTAGAGCCAGTAAACCAGCATGAAAATAATTACAAATCCAACGCACCTGGTAAGTAGGGCAAGCCCAAGCCACATAAGAAAGTTTCCAAGGTAAAGTGGGTGGCGAACAAGCGAATACATACCCGAAGTGTTAACCGTATCGGCTACCTGTTTTTTGGTGTTCCTGCCCGAAGTGTTCCTGGGAGTGTAGCCAATGGTAATAGCCCGAATTACCAGACCTATAAAACTCAAGATGAAGCATGCAATAAAGTAAAAAGCATTATATGAATACTGATGGCTAATATGAAGATAAACATAGTAACCAATTCCAGCAAAAATCAAAATTACCGGCAAGTAGCTGCGATGCCTAAAAAGAAAATTGCCTTGCTTACAAAACGATTCAATTAATGCCATATCATATTTCTAATAAGTTCGGAAGCAAATATAGTACTTATTGATATACATCAATGAGCCCAGTCTAAAAAGTTTATGGGCAAAAGTTACATAATGCAAAAGGCGTAAGGCATAAGGCGTTAGGTGTTGGGCGTTTGGTGTGAGGCGTTGAGCGTTTGGCTTTGGGCTTTGGACTTTTAACGTTTAACGTTTCATCTTAAGGTAAATGGAAGTGAGCACTTTTTTAGTATGTAAGGGGAAATCGCCATTCATCATCCATGAGTAGTAGCTTGGCTCAGCCCTTAAAACATCTACCACTGGTTTTCCCTTATGCTTCCCAAAGTTGAATATTTCAACTCCTTTATCATCAAGGATAATACGACCAGCAAAATCGACATTACGGTTAAATGAGCTGAACTCTGCAAGGAAATCGATATCGTTTTTGAGTTCGGGGTAGCGCTCAAGCTGAGCGCAAAGGATTTCGAAGGTGGCCAGTGTATCGGCTTCGGCGCTATGGGCATTGACCATGTCCTTATCAAGGTAAAACTTGTATGCGGCAGTCAACGTTCTCTTTTCCATTTTATGGAAAATGGTTTGCACATCAATGAACTTATGTTTTTTCAGGTCGATATTGACTCCGGCACGAAGGAATTCCTCAGCCAGAAGTGGTAAATCAAACCTATTAGAATTAAAACCGGCAAAATCGCAACCTTCAATAAAATTAGCCAAGGATTTGGCAATCGCCTTGAAGGTGGGAGCATCCTTTACGTCAGCATCGGTAATGCCATGAACAGCAGTGGCCTCAGGAGGAATGGGTATTTCGGGATTTACCCGCCGTACTTTTGATTCGCGGTTTCCGTTTGGAAATACCTTAAGCACTGCGATTTCAACAATTCTATCCTTAGCTACATCAATACCGGTAGTCTCCAAATCGAAAACAACCAAAGGGTTTTTAATAATCAGACCCATTTTTGTGAACCTTTCTTTAAATAAAAAACTTCCCCAAACCAAAGCTGGGGAAGTTTAAACGTTTTATTAAGCGCCTACCATCATGGGCATCAGAAGCATCAACACATCCTCGTCGGGGTTTTCGTTCTGATGTGGGAATAGTAGGCCGGCACGTGATGGATCGGACAGGGATAGAACAACATCGGTTGAGGAAAGGTTGGCTAAAATTTCGGCAAGGAAAGCCGATTTAAAGCCAATTTCCATTTCATCGCCCTGATAATCACATGTTAAACGCTCATAAGCAGAAACCGAAAAATCGAGGTCTTGAGCCGATACCTCACATTGGTTAGCCGTTAAACCTAACTTAACAAGATTGCTGGCAGCATTGGAATATATTGACACACGACGTACCGAGTTGTAGAAATCTAACCTATCAATAATCATTCGGTTAGGGTTATTAACAGGAATAACAGCGCTATAGTTGGGGTATTCACCTTCAACCAAACGACAAATCAAGGTGTAACCACTCATGGTGAAAAGAGCATTTTTACTGTCAAACTCCACGTTAACCCAACCTATTTCTTTGACAAGGATCGACTTGAGCAGGTTAGCAGGTTTTTTGGGAAGAATAAATGATGAAGAATCTTCAACCCGAACATCTTTGCGCCGGTAGCGAACAAGCTTATGCGAGTCGGAAGCTACAAAGGTCATGCCCTCGCCTGTAAACTCAATAAAAATACCGTTCATCACCGGGCGCATTTCATCGTCGGCGGTAGCAAAAATGGTTTTAGTAATACCGTTCAGCATTACATCGGCAGCTACCTTAACGCTAACCTTGCTTTCGGGATTTAATACCGCTGGTTTGGGAAAATCCTCAGCTTGCTGACCAACAATATTAAATTGCCCATTCTCCGAATGGATTACGATGGCAAGTGAACCCGGATCGATTTCGAAGGTTAAGGGCTGCTCCGAAAACTCCTTAAGCGTGTCAATAAGAATTTTAAAGGGAATTGCAATTGAACCATCACCCATCACGTTATCAAGGGTAATTTTTGTTGTAAGTGTCGTTTCAAGGTCGGAGGCTGTAATTTCCAGCTCGTTTCCTTCCAGCTTAAATAAAAAGTTGTCGAGAATTGGTAAGGTGTTCTTGCTGCTGATAACTCTGCTCACCACAGTTAAGTGACTCAGTAGCGTGGTGCTTGATACAACAAATTTCATATCTCTATAATTTAAGTTTTGGTTTCCTTTTTCTAAAAACTCATTCTCACTAACAATCAATTATTCTCACTTTTCGTTTAAGAATTGAAAATCAGCACAATTTAAAACTAAAAGGGATTTCAATAATACAAAATTTTACCTTAATAACACTAACTATTTTCAGAATTATTTACATACTCGTCAATGGAGCATAGAACGTAATGGAATTGAAGGTATGTGCCAATCAAAAATCGATTATTAGGCAGTTTGATGAGTAAACGATTGGGATCGTACTCAAGTTTTTGCCCTAAGATATTCGTGAAATCTTTACCGGTTATTTTGTATATGGTGTATTCATAGGTTTTACCGCTAACCATTTCGATTTGTAGCTCAACAATAGTATTTTCGGGTTTTGCTGATAATATATCATTTTTACATGGAAATCTCAGCTTTAAATCGCCGAATGAGTAAAATAAGCTGCTAACGTTTGCCAAATTTATACCGGAAAGTTTACTACCAGTTGAACTAAGCAGGATAATACTATCCTCATCCAACTGTATGGTATAACCTTTTTGGTTTTGCGGAAAATCAACCTTTATCTTTACTACATCATCCAGGGGTTCGATGAAAAGTTTGCTTGCCAGCCAGCTATCGGGGTTTAGCGAAAAATATTCAATTAAATCATCGGTGGCAACTGTCGATTCCACGTAGTAAGGCGTTAAAAAACCTCCCTTAAGTGCCACAGGCTTGTAGTTGAACTCTGGGATGGAAGCTATCAGGAATTCCCTTAGCAGGCTATTATTGCTTCCAAATATTCTTACCTGAATAGCTTTACTTTTGAATAGCTGAGCCATATCATCCCCTGTTTTCAGGGTTGCTGGTGCTATGGACTTTATGGTTCTTAAAATGTTGATAAATTGTGCTACTGAAGCTGAATCGGCAAAGTAAAAATCGTTTAAATACCAAATACCATTGCTATTGGCAAGCCTAAGGGTATCGGATTCCTTTACCAGCTCTATTGCTTTTATAGTTGAACTTTTTACGAAAAACTTCGATTGGTTGTAACTCCTGCACCAATAAACAAAATAAAAAATACCAACCCCTAATGCAGTTATTAGGATGGTAAGGGTGACAATTTTTTTAGCTGACATTTCTAAAGGTATATTTTTTTCTTCGAACAATACTCCAGGTAATTCCTGCAACAACCAGAATCAGCGAGGGCAATACCATATTAAACAACTGCCAGTAACGACGCTCGTTTACTGCTCTTTTCCTATCGAGCAAACGAAGCTTAATATCCCTTGAGCGTAGCTCAAGTAGCCCATTATCATCGCAAAGGTATTTCACCATGTTTAACACAAGTTCCTTATTACCAAATGTTTGCTGGGTAAACCTATCGAAACCCAACGGAATAACGTATGCCCCATTGGGGCGACGCTGAACCTCGTTACGAATAATATCGGCATCGGCAACAACAATCATTTTTGTAGGAACACTACGATCGATAAAATTGATGGCAGTGCCTGGAAGAATCGAACTTAAGGGGCGATTCCTGAAGTTTGACCTGAAAACACCTTGTAATTCAACAGCCACAGGAACATTAGGATTCTGAAACTCATAGCGGGTTATCGCATTGCTAACCTGATTTAGATTGATAAGCACAGGAACTTTAACAAGTTTACTTTCCCTTGATGTGGACAGCAGAATTCGTTTTTTAACCTCAGCGCTCATACCAACCGTATCGATAGGGCTAATAAATTTTGCCAGAATAAGGTTTAACCCTTTGGTAACAGCATTGTCAGCCGGAGGGGTGAGCAGGGGATAGTACAACCAGGGTGCCGGAACAAAACGTGGCTCCTGTCCAACAAGTGCAGAGTTTACAGGAATTACAGAGCATTGCAAATCCTGCACCAGCAACGGGTTAAGTCGGACACCGTAACGGAAAAGCATATCGTCGAGGTTATGTTGATTGACAAACGCCAGTGTTGATGCTCCGGTTGACAAACTATCGATACTAACGCTCACCGGGTCAACAAGCCAAAGCACCCGTCCACCCTGCATGATAAACTGATCAATGATAAGCTTATCAGCGTCGGGTATAGGTTTGGTTGGGCCTGCCACAATAATTGCTCTGTATGGCTTTAGCGCATTGGGGTCAGCATTGATTACCACCCTGCTTACATCGTAGTACTGTGCAAGTTCACGTTCAATATCGCCGGTTTCAAACTCATCGAGTTCACCATGCCCCTCAATAAATGCAATCTGTTGTCGGGTTTGAGTAGTGATACGGTCAATGGCATCGACCAGCGCATATTCGAAATTTTGAATGGATAGGTTGATATTTTCCTCACCTGAGAGGTTCGGGTTATTTCGCAATAGATTAACAGCCAGTTCTTTACCACGGTATGTGATTATACACCCCGGGAAGATGATACGTTGAATCATTGCGCCTTCCTTGTCCTTGATATGTACGTTGGTTGGTACAAGACCTTTATCGGAAAGTTGGCGGAAAAGCTTATCCTGGTTCTTTGAACCACTTAGAGTGTAAGGATTTACAAATTCATACTGAATTTTTTTGCCGGCAATCACTTTGAACTCGCTAAGGGTTTCGGCCAGGGCTTTTTTCATACGCACGAAAGCTACCGGCAATTCCCCCTCTAGGTAAACTCTGACAACCACAATATCATCTAACCCCTTCAAAACCTCACGCGTAACAGGTTGTATGGTAAACCGTTTATCTTCGGTTAAATCGATCCGGAAATAAATGAATGACGATATTACATTGATTACCAGCAAGCTGATTAGCAAAATTAAAATTGCTTTAAAACTTCTAACTTTAATACTTTTACTGAGACTCATGGCGTAAAATTTTTAGATTACCATTTACGCGATTCAAGTTTTAACCGGGTAAGGGCGAGAAAAAAGGCTGAGATGGATAGGAAGTAAACAATATCGCGCGAATCGATTACACCACGGCTAACCGAGTCGTAATGCTCGCTGATGCTAAGTGCCAGTAAGGCAGATTGAGCCCATTGCATGGACTGCAGTTCAGCAATCCATGCAAAACCATCGTAAAAAAGGAAGCATAATGCAACAGCCGAAAGGAAAGCGACAATAATGTTATCGGTTAAGCTTGAAGTGAACAGGCCCATAGAGGCATAGGCCGAAGCCAGTAAAAACAAGCCGATGAATGATCCCCAGGTTGCCGCCCAATCCAGATTACCTGGTGGATTTCCCAAAATGGAAACGGTGTATAAAAAGATGAATGCTGGGGCAATGATAATGGCAACAAGCACCAGTGAGGCAAAAAACTTTCCGAGTACCAACGCCGAATCGGAAATGGGACGGGTAAGAATGAGCTCAATGGTACCCGATTTTTTCTCATCGGCAAACATACGCATGGTGGCAGAGGGAACAAGGAACAGGAATAACCATGGCGAAATGTAGAATAAGGGTTCTAAGGTTGCATAACCTGAATCGAGAATATTAGCGTTACCGGGCAACACCCAAAGAAATAATCCGGTAAGAATAAGGAATAGTATTGCAATGACATATCCTGTTAACGATGAGAAAAAATTTTGTAACTCCCTTATAAAAATCGCCTTCATAGGTACAGAGCAGTTAAATAAGGTACTACCCTTATTTTAGTGGTTAAATATTTATATTATAAAACACTGTTTAAATATAGTTGTAAATGTTATTGATATGTGGTTTAAATGTGGTTAAAAGTTGATTTTTCTAACTATTTTCAACTTCTTAAATACAACATATTAACTACATATAAACTATATTAAACTACATATAAACAAACTGCAAGTTATCATTAAATTCGTGGCAGAACCAAATAATAAGGATTACTGAATTGTATCGAATGGTTTAACCTCCAACGAATCGGGTTTTTCTGTTTCAATGTAAACCTTTGAAACATCGATAATCTTCACATCCTTAAAGTAGTACTGAATAATTTGGTCGTAGGTCCATCCCCGCTGAGCCATAGCTAAAGCGCCATCCTGGCATAGGCCTACTCCATGCCCATAGCCTCTTCCTGAAAGACGTACCTCACTTTTCCCTGTAGAAACCGAAAACCATGCCGACCTTAGCTTAAAATGCTTTCGGACAGCAGTGGTTGGAATATTTACACCTAAAACAGGGTAGTATTTAGGTCGTTCCTTTGGGCTGAAGTCAAGGTTTTCACGTGTAACCTTTGTGGTATCAATCCCCTGCTGGGCAAGGAATTTTTTCCATTCGGAAAGCGGGATTGTTCGTTCCCATCGTGCATTAGGTGCCGAAGTACAGAATCGATCGTTTACACTCCTAAGGTAAGGCAAAGCCTGAACCCATACATCCTCTGAATTAGCGGTTTGTCCTCCGCAGTTTGCATGGAATGCAGCGCTAATTGGCCTTAAAGCTGAATCAACAACTATTAAATCTTTAACATCTAAAACAGCATCATAAATATTATGGAACGACTCCGACCTACCCTTATATGCCTGACAATGCTCCTGGTCGCAAAGGTTAAAACCCTCCGTCTGGTGCTTATCGACATGACTAACGGTAAACGTTCGGGCAAGCAATGCTTGTGCCTTGTAAAGTTCTGGTTCTTTGTTGGGACCGGTTTCGGCAAGAACGACTGCTGCAATGTATTTTTCGCGATCAATAATATTGATGGCCATTATGCGGTCAAACTCAACGTAAAAGGTAATGTTGTCGTCGTATAAACGTGCCGGTTTAGCTGGAATGATAGGTTTTAGGCGGAAAACATCTTCACCGGTTTGGCCAATCAATGTCACACGCCTGTACGCTCCGTAGCTGCGATTTTCATCACGGACAAGAACGGAATCGCCCTGTCGGCTAATGTAAAGTATTTGGAAGGGTTTTATGTTTGTAATGCTATCGCCGAGCACCATGTTGTAATCACCTTTGGTAGGCGTTACCAGTATTGTACTCAGGTTTGTATCGTTAAAAACGCTTATACTTAACTTTTGTGCAGCTGCTGCAAATGACAAAAAAAGGATTGAAAAAAAGCAAAATACTTTCATAAGCAATAATTTATGTTGATTTTATTAGATCTACCATCTTTTTGCCAACCCGTTCCGAGGCACCCTTTTCGCCAAGTTTCGCTCTAAGCATGCTGTACTGTTCAAGTTGACGCTCTCTTTCAGGGGTATTGGGAAGCAGCTTTGATGCCTCATTATACAGTGTAGTTGGGGTTAAATCGTACTGTTTCAGCTCCTTTACAACCTCTAATCCCATGTTCAGATTAACAAGCGAGATGTACTTCACCTTTATCACCATCCAGGCAATAAGCATCGAGAAAAGATTTCCCCTATAACATACCACCTGAGGAACATTGAGCAATGCAGCCTCAAGAGTTGCTGTTCCTGAAGTAACAAAGGCAAGCGTTGAACATGAAAGAAGCTCATAGGTTTGGTCAAAAACTATTTTCACATTGGCTCCCCTTATGTAAGGCTCATATATGCTAAAATCCAACGAGGGTGCGCCTGCTATTACAAACTGATAATTGGGGAATTTGTTGACTACCTTTAACATTACAGGTAAATTGTAGCGTATTTCCTGCTTTCGACTACCAGCAACCAGTGCAATGATTGGTTTTTGCGGTAAGCTGTTTTTAGCACAAAATTCACTTAAAGGAACAGGATTAGGAAGTTTCCGGGTAATGGCATCGATTGATGGGTTACCCTCATAAACCGGATCAATTCCCTTGCCCCTGAAATAGTCTATTTCAAAAGGAAATATTACAAAAAGCCTATCAACAAAACGTTTTAGCTTTTTAACGCGCGATTCATTCCATGCCCAAACCTTTGGGGCAATATAGTAAAATACCTTAAACCCCGATTGCCTGGCAAACCTGGCAATTCTAAGGTTGAAACCGGGGTAATCGACCAAAATTACCACATCGGGCTTATACTCAGTAATGCTGTGTTTGCAAAGTTCCATATTAGCTTTAATGGTTCGCAGGTTAAGCAATACCTCAATAAACCCCATGAAAGCCATATCACGGTAATGCTTTATAAGAGTTCCTCCCTGCCCAGCCATTAAGTCACCACCAAAAAAACGAAAATCGGCATTAGAATCGGCTTGCTTGATGCCTTGCATTAAATTTGAGGCATGTAAATCGCCCGATGCCTCGCCAGCCACAATAAAATACTTCATTTTCAAACTAAGTAAACCGCATGAATATTATGGTGAGCGCAAGGATAATGGTACTTCCTAAAACACCCTGAGCCGCCTTAAGCCTATCGGTCCAAATAAAAACAAAAAACAGGCCAAGATTTGGTAAAACCGAAAGCGAGAAAGCTCTTGACAAATCGCCCTTGAACTTTAAGTACTTAATAAAATCGATTAACCTGAAATCGCTTGCCAGTGTGTAATACATTACAACCAGCGTAATAACCGGCAACAAGGCTCCTAAAAGATAGCCATGCCACTGTTTATTTATTTTTTTCAGCATTCGAAACAGCTATTTGGTCAAATTTCCATGACTTTATTCGTTCAAGTTCTTTGTAATCGGTATAATCAACATGAATTGGCACCACAGTGATATAACCCTCATTTAGCCAGTACTCATCGGTATCGGTAGCGGTGGGTTCTTCGTTAAGGAAATAGCCTGTTAACCAGTAGTAATCGACCCCGCGCGGATCGGTTCGTTTCTCAAATTCCTCCCGCCATGTACCCTTATTCTGTCGGGTCACTTTGATTCCCTTAACCGATTTAATGGGCAAGACAGGGATATTGACATTTAGGCATGAACCATGTGATAGCCCATTTTGAAGCACATTTCCAACAATCACTCTACCAAACTCAATGGATGCAGTAAAGTCGGGATTTTCGTCGTAATCTAACAGGGAAAATCCAATGGAAGGAACGCCGTACAAACAACCCTCAATGGCTGCTGCCATTGTGCCACTGTAGATTATGCTGATTGATGAGTTGGACCCATGGTTTATGCCTGATACAACCAAATCGGGTAAACTGGTAGTAAACAGCTGGTTCATTGCTAACTTTACACAATCGACGGGTGTGCCATTCACGGAGTAAAATTGAACATCATCGGTTCGCTTGCGCTTTTTAAGCCTTAAGGGCGTTTTTATGGTGATAGCATGCGACATACCCGAATGCCCCTCTTCCGGAGCAACCACAACCACACTTCCAAAGGGTTTCACCATCTCAATTAAAGCCTCAATGCCTGCGGCCCTGAAACCATCATCGTTGGTTACAAGAATAACTGGTCGTCTTAAATCCCCTTTCCCATCAACCATTACTAAAAAATTTAATGTTAATTGGCAAAGATACAATTTTATTACTATAGTTGATGGTAATTCGTTGCTCGTTGTTCGTTGTTCNNCGGAAAAAGGAATCTTTAATTCGTAATTCGTAATTTGGAATCTGGAATTTGGAATTTAGAATCTTGAATTTGGAATCTTGAATTTGGAATCTTGAATCTGGAATCTTGAATCTCTAACCTTGAACCTTGAACTTTAACCTTTAACTTCCCTAAAATTAAGCTAAAATCCGAAACTTTTCAAACAACTTTTGGTTAAATTTAAACGGAATAGGCGTAATTTTTGTAGGAAAAATTTACCTTGCAAAAATATTTATACCATAAAATGGCATGAGCAACATGAAGCGAATTTATTCATTTTCAATATTTTTGATTCTTATTCTGAGTAGCCAGCCAATGTTTGGGCAGTACTTTGGGAGGAACAAACCCATATACAAAAACATCAAATTTAACGTTTACCAAACCCCAAACTTTGAGGTATATTACTACCTGAAAAACGACAGCTTACTCAATGTTATTTCGCTTTCAGCCGAGAAATGGTACGATAGGCATTACCAGGTTTTTAAAGATTCCATAGAAACCCGAAATCCTATTTTATTGTACAACGACCATGCCGACTTTCAGCAAACCACTGCAATATCGGGGAGCATAGGTGTTGGTACGGGAGGGGTAACCGAAGTGCTTAAAAACAGGGTGGTATTTCCTATAACTGAAACATGGCAGCAAACCGATCATGTACTTGGACATGAGCTGGTACATGCTTTTCAATTTAACTCATTGATTAATGGTGATGATTCTACATCCCTTAACTCAATCAGGAATCTGCCGCTGTGGATGGTTGAAGGCATGGCCGAATACTTATCGTTAGGTACATACGATTATCAAACGGCAATGTGGATGCGCGATGCAGTGATAAACGATAACTTTCCCACCCTGGAAGCAATGACCTACTACCCCAATAAGTATTTTCCTTACCGATGGGGACATGCTTTTTGGTCGTTTATCAGCCGGACTTTCGGCGATAGCCTGATTAACCCGATATTCAAAGAAACCGCCAAGCGTGGCTATAATTTTGCACTTACACGGTACCTGGGGTTAAACGAGCAAGCGTTTTCCACACTCTGGAAATCGGTTTACTACGATTACTTCAAACGAACGATGCCCGATACAGTAGAAGACCCCAATGGTACACAGATTCTTTTTGAGCGAAACGCCGGTGAAATAAACATATCGCCATCCGTTAGCCCTGATGGCCGATATTTAGCCTTTTACTCCGAAAAAGACCTTTTCTCAATCGACCTATACCTTGCCCATGCCATAAGCGGCAAGATTATTCGACGATTATCGAGCATTGTACATGACAATGAAATTGATGCGCTCAACTTCATCGAATCGGCGGGCACATGGTCGCCCGATAGCCGTATGTTTGCCTTTATTGGTTTTAGCAAAGGCAAAAGTAAACTAATTATTGTTGATGTTTTCGATGGTAAGCTCATTCAGGAGTTTACCATTCCCAAGGTACCATCGTTTAACTACCCTGCCTGGTCGCCCGATGGAAAGAACATTGTGGTTTCGGGACTTGTAAATGGAATCAACGATTTATACCAGTACGATTTGACCTCCAAAAAAGTAACCCGCCTCACAAACGATCCGTGGTGCAACATTCACCCGGCATGGTCGAGCGATGGGAAAAATATAGTTTACTCAACCGATAAACCCTCGCAAACCTCAATGGCTAAAACCACAGGGTATAACCTTGCCACGTTTAATGTTGAAACCAAAACCATTACTGTGTTCGATATTCTACCCGGTGCCGATAATGTAAACCCAATGTTTTCGGGCGATAACAAGAACATATACTTCCTTTCCAACTGCGACGGGTATCGTAACCTTTTCAAGTTCAACATTGAAAGTGGTGAAGTTTATAGGTTAACCAGAATATTAACCGGAATTTCGGGAATGACACCTCTTGCACCAGCCATGAGCGTTGCCCGCGAAAACGACGAGGTGGTTTACTCCCATTTTTTTAAAAGTAGATACTCAATATATACAGCCGACAGTACCGACTTCAAAGCGGTAAGGATCAACCCGTACCATGTCGATTTTAACGCTTCAATTCTACCGCCTTTTAACAGGGCAACCGAAGGCTTGGTTGATAAAAACCTTTCGGACAAGAGCTTACCCGTGAACATGGTTGACTCCTTCAAAACCGTTCCGTTTAAACCCAAATTCAAGCTCGACTATATTTCGAATATTGGCATGGGTATTAGCACTACACCTTACGGAACAGGTATGGCAGGCGGTGTTGAGATGCTATTCAGTGATATTACCGGCAAAAATATGGTTTACACCGGCTTATCGTTAAATGGTGAAATCTACGACTTTGGGGGGCAGGTAGCATTCCTCCAACAAAAAAAGTACATCACATGGGGCGTAACCGCATCGCATATTCCATACTCTTTTGGACAGTACGGATACGATACCATACACAAGGAAACCATAATTATAGAGGATTTTCAGCTAATACAAATTCGAATGTTCGAAACTGCCACGGGATTGCTGGCGTACTTCCCGTTATCGACAACCCAGAGGTTTGAGCTTAATGGTTCAATAGCCCGCTACTACTACCGTGCCGACATCTACTCAAACTATTACATTGATGGGTACTTTGTTGGTTCAGAACGCAAGAAAGGCGAAGTTCCTCCGGGATTTTGGCTACAACAATCAAGTGCTGCTTACGTTTACGATAATTCCGATTTTGGAATAGCCTCACCCATGCGTGGTAATAGACTACGATTCCAAGTTTCCAGAACTCTTGGGGAATATGACTACTGGGGAGCACTGGCCGACTTGCGTAAGTACATATTCCGTAAGCCAGTAAGTTTTGCATTCCGCACCCTTTACTATGGTCGTTTTGGTTCAACAATCGACAACAATATCCTGTATCCGCTATACATTGGTTACCCATGGTACGTAAGAGGTTACGATAGTAACGCATTTATGGACTATGGTCAATCGGGAAATGTAAATATTGACCAACTTACCGGGAATCATATTGCTGTAGCAAACTTTGAAATAAGAGTTCCATTTACAGGCCCTGAACGGCTTACCCTAATCAAATCAGGATCATTTTTTACCGAACTTGCTTTTTTTACCGATGCAGGAATAGCCTGGACAAAAGATTATCCTCCAAGTCTGAAATGGAAACCAAGTTCAGTAACCGATAGGACTCCATTTGTAAGTTCAGGCATTAGCCTGAGGATAAATTTATTTGGGATGATGATTTTAGAGCCCTACTACGCAATACCCTATCAGCTAGGTGGCTTTAAATCGGCAAATTGGGGGATCAACTTTATCCCCGGATGGTAATGCTATACCAACCGATTTTTCCAACGACCAGTTTTCAGGTATATTAACGAAATGGCTGTAACCAAAATGCCATACAGAATTTCCGAAGTCCAAACCCAGCTTAGCGATTTGCCCAATACTAATGCTGCAAAGTACGCCCAACCGAGGTAAATTGTTAATGTAAACGCCTCTACGGCAAACGAAATCTTAGTGCTACCCGTTCCTGAAACCCCGTTGAAACTAATATATGCCGATGCCATGGTAATTGCCGCCACCGCAATTACTCTAATTACCGGTAGTGTAGCATTTACTATACGCTCATCGTTTGTGTAAACCTTAACAACATCCTCACTAAAAATCAACATCAAAACCGATAAGACAACCACAGCAACCATTGTAATTCGTATAACCTTTTTGACCAGCATAACCACCATTCCTGACATACCTTTTCCAATGTACTGACTCACAAATGTATTGGTAGCCGAAGCAAAACCCCATATCGGAATCATAAGAATGATATAGATACTCCGAACAATATTGGAAACAGCAAGTGAAATTTCGCCCATCTTTTCAATGATCAAAAAAAACACAAACCAAACAAAAATCGAAAGGAAAAATTGTAACATTAAAGGCCAGGAAATACTGAGTAAGGACACCAACAACTTTTTTGAAAACTTCTCAAAATGGAACAACTTGTACTTGCTAACATTCATATTGCCAATGTATAAAAGCAAGAATAGTGCCCCCAAAACTTCGGCAATTACCGAAGCCAATGCAGCCCCCCGAATTCCCATTTCAGGAAATCCAAAATTTCCGAATATCAACCCGTAGTCGAGAACAATATTAGTAAGAACAGTGATGAACGAGGTTAAAGTAAGCACCCTTGTTCGGGTAATGCCTATTAAAAAAGCATTGAACGAATATGTTATGAAGGCAAATGGCAATCCAAAAAGTCGAATTCCAAAAAAAGATTGAGCAGCATAGCTTACAGCACTTGATTTTACAGCCATACTAAAAAAAGCAGGATTTACAAGCCCAGCAATTGCTATTACTACCATGGCCAAAACGCCCAGCGTAAAAAGTAAATGTTCAACCACACGACCAACCGCATCGTTAGTGCCCTCGCCTACTCGACGTGCAATAATTATTTGACCACCCAACGCCATGCCCCAACCCAGCATAAGTAAAACCTGGTAAAGCAACCCGCCAAGCACCCCACCACCTAATGCAATTTCCCCAACTCGTCCAAGAAAAGCGGTATCGGTTATATTCAGAATATTCTGTGCAACGCTCCCCAGTATGATTGGATAAGCCACCATCCAGATTTCCTTATAGGAAATATCAAGTTTCATCGCTAAAAATTTCTAAGAAATTAAGAAAAAGGCAGGTGTTGCCTGCCTTTTCAACATACATTCCAATATTTTTTTAAAGGTTATCGTCAAAGTAGCGTATGATCTTATCGATCAGGTGAACCCTATCCTTTCCCATCACATTATGGTCGTGCTGGGGATACATGAAAAAGTCAACCTGAACGCCACTCTTTATGAATTCATGAATTAAAGTAAGGCTATTTTGTGGTACTACGGTTCTGTCCATGTCATCATGAATTATAAGCACCTTTCCTTTCAGGTTGGCAACATAATTTTTTAGGTCAGCATTACTGTAACCGTCGGGGTTTTCATCAGGTGTATCCATGTAACGTTCGCCATACATAACCTCATAGAATTTCCAGTCGGTTACAGGGCCACCAGCGACTCCAACCCTAAACTGTTCCGAAGCTCTAAGCATCATGGTTAGTGTCATAAATCCCCCAAAACTCCAACCATGAACCCCCAAGCGGGCTGAATCAACGTAAGATAACGATTTAAGATATTCAACCCCAACAAGCTGATCGTTTAGCTCAACAGTTCCCAGCTGGCGGTGGATAACCTGTTCAAACTCAGCCCCCCTGTTGGATGTGCCACGATTATCGAGGGTAAACAAAATATACCCCATATTGGCCATGTAGCATTCCCAAAGACGTGCACCGCCCATCCAGCTGTTGATTACCAGCTGTGAATGTGGCCCCCCATAAACATAAATTACAGCCGGATACTTTTGGGTTGAATCAAAATTAGTTGGCTTAATCATTCTTCCGTATAGAGTAGTTCCGTCCTTAGCGGTAAGGGTAATTAACCTGGGCAAAGAAACATTGTAGCCGTTGTAGGGGTTTGGTGCATCAACCAGCTGTTTAACCAATTTGCCCTTTGTGGTGAAAAGCCCAACCCTGTTGGGAATGTCGATTGAAGTATAAAAGTCAACAAAATACTTAAAATCGGGGCTAACAACACTTCGGTGAGTTCCCGAGCCAGATGTTAAATGCAAAGTTGCCCCATTTTTTATATTAATGGAATACAGATGCCTTTCTAACGGGCTTTCGGTAGTAGCTGCATAGTATATTATTCCATTACTGGCGTCGATGGCATCAATACTTGTTACCTCCCACTCACCCTTGGTTAGCTGTTTAATAAGTTTACCATCTGTTGAGTATAGGTAGATGTGGTTCCACCCATCGGCACGACTTTGCCAAACAAAAGTGTCATTGCTGATAAATTGTGGTGAATTTAGTGGTTCAACATATTTATCGTTACGTTCCTCAAACAGGGTTTTCACAAAATCGCCATTGCTAACGCTATAACAATTCATTTTCATGTGGTTCTGCTCCCTGTTTAGTATAGCTAAAAATATTGAACTTTCGTCGGGGCTCCACGCTAAATTGGTTAAATACTGCTCACGGGGTTCTCCTGTTTTAAGTTCAACAGTAGTACGGGTTTGAGTATCGTACACCCTAACCGTGACCTCATGGCTACGCATGCCAGCCATTGGGTAACGAATACTTACCAGCTCACCAACCCTTTTTGAGATATCAACAAGGGGGTACTGGCTAACCATGCTCTCGTCCATGTGGTAGTAAGCCAGATAACGACCAGTTGGCGACCAGAATGTTCCCTTGTTAATTCCGAACTCGTTTCGATGAACGCTTTGGCCATTGACCAATCCATCTAACGAGTCGTTAGTCAGAGCTACGGATTCCCCCTGCGTGCTCATCAAAAAAATATTTTGACCCAAAGTAAACGACATCCACTGACCATCGGGGCTAAATTCGTGGTTCTGGCTATTATCGGCAATTAAAAATTTTGAAGGAATAGCTTTATCCTCAGTATTAAACAGTACAAAATACTTATCAGCCTTGAATCGGATGTGCTTCCCATCAACCCATCCCCATGGTATCCTTTTTAAAGGTTGAAAGTTGTTAGCTTTGAGGGCATCGTTAATATCCGATAGGGTAAGAGCCCTATTCATCTTAGAATTTGTAACGTTTACTATTACCAAACTATCGTTGCTAACGTAGGAATACTCCGTTTTGCCTGGTAACCAGCTGAAGCCTGTTAAAGTTTTTGGACGGAACTCAGTGTATTGCTGTTGTACTGCTTGTTCTAACGTGAGTTCCTTTTGCCCTAAGGCAGTAGAGAATGAACTTATAATCAGAAAAAAGGATATAAATCTTTTCATTAAAGTAATTTTTAGGGTAACGTTGTTGAATGTTAAGCTAAAATAGTTAACTTTATTCTTTTAATAGACAATCAAACCCGTATATGGTTTAAAAAAATTATATACTAACCCGCATATTTCAACAAAAATGGTATTTTTGCTACATTAACATCACGTTCAGCAACTTTTTTATGATTGAACCAATAAAAATGGTACTTAAACACTTCGGAATAGCACTTTTAACTGTTGCAATAGGTATTGCCATAACATCATGTAAATCATCGCCCAGGAATGAAGACAACCCATCACAGCCAGCTGCCGATACCCTCTCCACACTTGTAAAGTTTGATAATGCAATTTTTCCTACCCCATCGCCATGGCAAGTAATAAAACTTATTCAAAAAAATAACATTCCATTCAGTGAGTCATACATCAATAACGCCAGCAACTACCAACAATACACCACCTCGTTTAAGCAGGCGGTTAACCTGGGTATTTACGGCATCGATTTAAGCTACCTAAACATTTACGATAAAACCCAGGAATCGCTTCAATACCTGGGGATAATAAAGAAATTAAGCGACCAGCTAAGAATAACTGAATCATTCGACGAGCAGATATTTGAAAGGATTGAAAACAATATAGAAAATAAGGATTCACTGGTAAAAATTATATCCGATACCTATGCAAATTCTGACTTATACCTTAAAAAGAACGAGCGGTACGATATTAGCGCATTAGTAGTAACGGGATGTTGGGTAGAAAGCCTGTACATAATGTCAAAAATTGCACAGGAAAGCACTAATCGGGAAATAATAAACCGTATTGGCGAACAAAAACATCCGTTGGACAACCTTATTGAACTTTTAACCCCATTTTACTACAAGTCAACCGAATTTGCCAACCTTCTTGATGGGTTAATCGACTTGGCCTACGAATTTGATGGAATAATTTACTCATACACCTACCGTGAACCTTTAGTGGACGAGCGAAACAAGCTTATCACCATTAAAAGTCAATCGAGGGTGGTAATGTCGGAGTATCACCTAAAAATTATCAGTAAAAAAATTGAGCAAATTCGTTCATTGTTAACCGAATAAATATTTCACCATGCGCAGCATACTCGTCATACTAACCATAACGCTAATCAGCCTGAATTCAGCAGCACAGATTGAACAGCTAAAAGAGACGTGCGCAGCTAACTTCCCAACCAGTTACATTAGCGATGGACAGGAATACTTTGCAACGCTTAAGCCTGACCAAACGATTGAATTCCGAACAACATTTTACGCCGACAACACCTATAGAATATCGGCATGCACCAATGCCAAAAAAGGGAAACTGGTTTTTTTAGTTTACGATACCGAAAAGAATCTGCTTTTTACCAATGAGAATTTTAACTATTCACTCTACTGGGATTTTCGCTTTACTTCAACCGTAACCTGCATAATTCAGGTTGATGTTAAAAACTCGCAGTTTACGCCGGGATACGTAATGCTCCTAATTGGGTACAAACCGTAACCTTATAATCCATGAGCGAGTCGATCCTAAAAGCTCTCATGCAACTTTTCGCAATTATTGCGCGTCCTGTTTCACAGGATGAAAAGGAAAACAACGACTATGCCGATAGGCGAAAGGTTGTTGAGGAATTTCTCAGGAATCAGCTAAATATGGACCTGGTGAAGGAATACCTCAAGGTTTTTGATTACTACTACAACCTGTACCAGGAAAAACTGAGCGAGAAAAGCAAATCGAAGAAAAGAACATCCTCGAGTTCGGTTAGAGTCCTAAAAATATGCTCACAGATAAACGAAGAGTTACAGCAGCAGCAAAAATTCGTTGTGCTAATACGGCTCCTTGAATTTGTGAAACCCGAGGTAGGTGAGGTTACCGAACAGGAGATGGCTTTCATTAGCACTGTTGCAGAAACCTTTAATATACCCGATAACGAATTCCAAAACTTAAAGGATTTTGTGCTTTCCGATTTTGACTCAGTGTCACCACACCAAAACATTCTGCTGATCAACGACATGCCGAATTCAACGAACTCTGAGATGAGGCATCTGTACGCCGAGGGGCTACATGACCCCATAAAGATTCTTTTCGTTGAATCGGCTTACATCTTTTTCCTTCGATTTAATGGTTTACATGAGCTTTACCTGAATGGACATTTGCTGGTAAAGGATAAGATATTTGTTTTAAACAACGGGGCATCCATACGAAATTCAAAGATTAAAGCCATATATTTCAGCGATATTGTTGGCCGATTCGTTCAGGACAAGATAAAAGAAAAAATTATCTTCGAAGCCATTGATATTGAGTACCGTTTCAAAAATGGCAGGATTGGGCTACATACCATGTCGTTTTCTCAGGAAAGTGGGCATTTGGTTGGAATTATAGGAGCTTCGGGCGCTGGGAAAACCACTCTACTAAACGTTTTAAATGGTAGCGAAAAACCAAACAACGGGAAAATACTCATCAATGGTATTGATATTCACAACCAGAAGGAGCTTATTGAAGGTCAAATAGGTTTTGTATCGCAGGACGATTTGCTAATTGAGGAGCTTACCGTTTACCAAAACCTCTACTTCAACGCCCGGTTGTGCTTCGACAATTACACCAATGAGCAACTTGAAGCGGTTGTAAACCAAACCTTACAGAACCTTGGCCTTTATGAGATAAAGGACATGCGGGTTGGTTCCCCCCTAAATAAAAAGATAAGCGGAGGGCAGCGAAAGAGGCTGAACATTGCCCTGGAACTTATAAGAGAGCCAGCCATCCTTTTTCTCGATGAGCCAACATCGGGATTGAGCTCACGGGATTCAGAGAATATTCTCGACCTGCTTAAAGAGCTCACACTAAAAGGGAAGTTGGTATTTGTGGTAATCCACCAACCTTCATCGGAGATTTTTAAGATGTTCGACCGGTTACTTATTCTTGACACAGGTGGATACCTCATTTACAATGGCGATCCCATTGAATCGATCATTTACTTTAAGTCAAGAGTTCAACAGGCAAACTGGAATGAAAGTGAATGTCCCGTATGTGGCAATGTAAACCCCGAGCAAATTTTCAACATAGTTGAATCGAAGGTTCTTGATGAGTATGGAAACCCCACAAGAGCCCGAAAAATTAGTCCTACTGAATGGAACGATTACTTCAAACGATTTACCCATACAAATGCTGCACCCAACTCAGAGCCCAACTCATTACCCGAAATCCATTTCAAAATACCCCGATGGATTAAGCAGCTCCGAATTTTTGTAAAGCGTGACATTTTAAGCAAGGTGGCAAATGGCCAGTACATGGTGATCAACATATTTGAAACCCCGCTTCTTGCCTTTTTACTTGCGTATATCATTAAGTATTACAATGTTGACGTTTCAAACAAACTTGGTTACACGCTTTTGGAGAACAGCAACCTTCCGGTTTACCTTTTCATGGCCGTTATCGTAGGAATATTTGTAGGATTAACCGTTAGTGCTGAAGAAATTATAAAAGATAGAAAGATTCTTAAACGTGAAGCATTCCTTAACCTAAGCTGGTCGAGTTACCTAATGTCGAAGGTAGCAATACTCCTTGGAATATCGGCCTTTCAGGCTTTGATGTTTGTACTGATTGGTAACAGCATAATGGAAATCAGGGGTATGTACTTTGAATACTGGCTGGTACTGTTCAGTACATGGTTCTCTGCAAACATTATGGGGCTGGTAATATCCGACAGTTTCAAAACGGTAGTAACCATCTACATCCTTATTCCATTCCTCGTTATACCCCAGCTTATCCTCAGCGGTATAATTGTTAAGTACGAAAAGCTTAACCCCACCATCTCATCACCAAGCAACATTCCCATCTACGGCGAGCTTATAGTATCGCGTTGGGCTTATGAAGCCCTTGCCGTATATCAATTTAAGGAAAACAGGTACATGAAACCCCTTTACCGGTACGATGAAGCCATGAGCTTATCGGACTACAAGCGCAACTACTGGCTTAAGTCGATTCAGAACAAGGTGGATTTTTGCATTCGGAACTTCGAAAACGTAGAAAAAAAGGCGGAGATAAACAATGCACTTGAGTTGATTAAGAATGAGTTGGTTAAAGAAATGACAGCCCCAAGAACATCGCACTTAATATTTAACAAATATACCCAGCTAACTCCCGAAGAAGTTAGCATAGATGTTCTTAAGGAACTTAACGAATTTTTAGAGCGAGTCCGTAAACACTATGTTAAGCTCTACAATAAGGCAAGTGCCGAAAAGGACATCTACATCAACTCGTTTCAGCATAGCCAACCCGATGGCCAACAGCTCTTTATAGAGCTAAAAAGACGTTACCATAATGAGACCCTAAGTGAATTTGTGCGAAACTCAGGCGAGGTTGAACGAATCATTGAGTATAAGAACAGGTTAATCCAAAAGATTGACCCCATTTACCAGTTCCCTGATTCGAAATTCCTTAGAGCTCACTTTTACGCTCCTGTAAAACCTTTTTTTGGCAACTATGCCGGAACACTTTGGGTTAATGTTGTTGTTATTTGGATATCGAGTATTCTGATGTACCTGATACTATATTATCGGCTACTGAAACGATTCCTTGAATGGCTGGAGAATTTGGGAGGCGAATCGGAGGGTTGATACATATTTGGGGTAAAAGGTAAAGGGCAATCCAAACATTGCCCTTATTTTTTATACCTTTAATATATATTCAACAACTTAATCCACAATCTGAATCATCTTGAAGGGAACTTTTATAATGGATTCGTAGTCCTCGCCTGCTTCAAGCATATCCTCATCATCTTCCTCGTAGTACCAGTTAATTATTACATCCTTCTGATTTTTCCTGAGAACCTCAAGTTTTTTAAAAACATCAAGGATGCACTTAGACGATGAAGTATTAAAATACTCCAGCTGTACATTCACCACAGTATTAGGCTGAGGGTTTTTTACGTACTCATCGAGCCATTCCACAACCGGGCGATAGAATTCAATTGAATTCTCCGGGATTGAACGACCTTTTATTTCAATAACTCCAGTATTGGGATTCAGTATTACAGTCGGAGTTTTTGGCGTTCCATCGATGTTCAATAATTCCATAATATTGTAGTTTTAATTATTCGCTTATCAAAACACTTAAGTTAAAAAATGAATACTCTTCGTTAAATGGAGTAAAGCTATAATTTAGCTTATTACCAGTTTTCCTTGCAATGTCAATAAGTCCTAAACCGCCACCACCCTTTTCGGAAAAGGATTGATTATTCAGAACAAATTTATAAAATTCTTTTAATTCTTCTTTGGATAGTGAATTAATCTTGTCAATTTTTTCTTTAAGAGCTATGCCTTTATCGACACGAACCATGTTTCCGGTTGCAATCCTGAATCCATCCTTGGTTTTGGATAGAATAAACGCACCAGTTTTGGGACTATTTTCCCTTGAAGGTACTTTATCAACATGGTGAAAAAGATTTTGGAGGCATTCAACTAACACGTTGTATAGTTTTTTCCGAACCAGGTTTTCAACCGTTTCATGTAAGAGTTTTGCTTCAACCAAACCGAGGGTATCTGCAATGATGTTTGCATTAATCTCACCCTTGTAGGCAACTATAATATCGCCGCTCTGCATACTTGCGTAGCATTTGGAGATAAAATCGCTCGTGGACTTGTTTGGGCTAAACTCAAGCAATGCTTATGTGATTATCATTTAAACAAATATAGTATAATTTTAAATGAATATTGCAAGAAATCTCTTATGATTTTTAAACAAAAAGCAGCACTTTGATGTTACTATTGGATTGTATCCACAAAGACACCCGAAGAACAAGATGGTCGCTTCGCTCCATATAAATTTAGAATTTAGAATTTAGAATTTGAGTCACCTCCGAAAAGTCTATTTCATTGCATTTAAACCAAAAATACACATAATTGAGAGATAGCAAGATGGCACGATTGCGAGATGGCACGAGTTTACAATGAAATGTTCCGTAGGGACTTAATATTGGTAGAA
>DFYV01000145.1 GCA_002383425.1 Bacteroidales bacterium UBA4073
TCAAGCATGGGTCAGGAGTTCTGAAATTATTAAAAAAGGAACTGCGGAGTGCTCCCCCGCAGTGCCCTTAAAACATTGTTTTGCTATTCGGTATGATTGTGTTCTTTAGGTGATTGATAAAACTTATAGATCAGTTTTTTTGCTATATAAGTTAATTTTATCCACCCTTTATGATATACATTCCGAAATAGTTACATTACTTCGTATTCAATTTTTGCTATTTAAAAAAGTAGATTCGTCATTCATCATCGTTTCGTGATCAATACTTACTTAATTAAGAGGGAAATACTTTGAGAAAAATTCCTTCATATCATTCCACGAGGCAGAATCTGCTGCTGCATTATAGGCAATGGGCATGTTAAATTTCTTACCTGCTTCAGTTGATTCGGGATTGGTGAAAGCATGCAAGGCTCCTTCATACTCTTTAAATTCATAAGTAGCGCCAACAATAGTCATTTGATTTTTAAAGTTAGCCTTATCCTCCTCGGATACAAATTTATCGGCTGCTCCGTTGCAAACGAGAATATGCGTGTTTTTAATGGTTGGTTCGGCTTTAAAGCCTGCAAGTCCACCGTGAAAACTTACCACTGCATCGAGGGGGATACCTGTATTGGCAGCGTATAGGACTACTGACCCGCCGAAGCAATAACCTATTGCTGCAATCCGCTCAGGATCGACATATCCGCTGTTTACTAAAACATCGTGAGCTGCTGTCATCCTTTCTTTCAGTAAACCCATATCAGCATAAATAGCACCTGCATTTTTTTCTGCATCGCCCGGGTTATCCAGCACAAGACCATTGCCGTACATGTCGGCAGCAAATGATATGTATCCTAATTCAGCCAGCATCTTAGCCCGCCTTTGGTTGTAAGCATTATTGCCCCACCATTCGTGCACGACAATTATGCCAGGCCTTTTCTCCGTTTGATTTTCATCGTAAAAAAGATACCCTTTTAGCGTTGTAGTTCCTGCTTTATAATCAATCTCTTTACGAACAATACTTTGCTCGCTCTTTGTTTCTGTTTGTGCTTGCTGCTTTTTCTTCTGGTTTGTTCCGCATCCGGTGGCAGTAACGATTGTTATCAAAAGCATGCTGCCGACAAGTAATTTATTGCCGTAGCCTGTTAAATAATTCCTGGTATTCATATCAACCTCCTTTAATTAATTTATTTACAAATTGGTTTTACTATCTGTTTTGTTTTAGGACAAGGACGTACTACATTTTTAGTACAGCCCTAAATCTTACCTTATTGGTAATCATTTTGTTGTAGGCCTCATTGGCTTTCTCAAGAGGGAAAACTTCAATTTGAGGACGAACATTTTTCAATACCGAAAAATTCATGGTATCTTCAGAATCTTTAGCAATACCCGAGGACCATCCCTGAATTGTTTTACCGGAAATCAGAGTGAAGGGGATAACCTCCATGGGCTCACTTGCTGCCGCCACAATGATTAATTTACCCCGTTTTTTCAAACCGTTTGTTATTTCGGAGATAATCTTGCTGTTAGGCGCAGTGGCTAAGATAATGTCAGCTCCGCCAATTTTTTGCAGCTCTTCGGCCGCATTGGAGTTACTTGCATCAATATAAATATGTGCGCCGAGTTTTAGTGCCAGTTCTCTTTTTTCACTGCCGTGTGAAATTGCAACTGTTCTGTAACCGGCGGCATTTGCAAATTGTACTCCCAAATGCCCCAAACCCCCAATTCCTTGTATGGCAACAGTATCGCCCGGTTTCGCTCCGCTGTTTCTTAGCGCATTATGCGTTGTGATGCCGGCACAAAGAAGAGGTGCAGCTTCTTCCGAATTCAATTCTTTGGGAACTAAGGCCAGTGCCTCTTGCGGTGCACACATATATTCGGCATAACCGCCGTTGTAATGAATTCCCGGGACTTTCGCATTGACACAATTAATGAAGTCGCCCCGACGGCAAGCTTCGCATTCAAAGCAATGGCCGCCATGCCAGCCCACGCCAACCCTTTGACCTGTTTGCCATGACTTCACATTTTTCCCAACCCCTGTTATGATGCCTATTACTTCATGGCCCGGGACTAATGGATACTGTAGATTTGGATACAATCCTTCTTTTACGATTGCATCGCTGTGACAAATGCCGCAAGCTTCTACTTTTATCAGCACTTCATTTTCTTTGGGTTCTGGTATCGGAATTTCAACCAGTTGAAAATCATCACCGGCCTTTTTTACCTGCATTGCTTTCATTTTCGCCATAACTTATCAAGTTCTTTTAACGATTCCTTTTATTTCCTCATTATTCAAAAAACGCTTCACATTTTCTGATGCTTTTCTTGCCCCTTCAATCATGATATTTTCAACAATCGATGAATTGTGGGGCGATCCTAAGAGGTTGGGCAATTCAAAAAAGGGGTAATTGATTTTAAACTGTCCAAACTTAAATGGCTCGATCCACCAAGTATCAATTCCGGCTGAAAAATCGGGGTGGCTCTTCAAATGTTCATATAAATCTTTTTCTTTGATAATTGGCCCTCTGGCCACATTAATCAGGATGGCATCATTTTTCATCAGCTCCAATTCCCTTTTTCCGATTAGTCCTTCCGTTTCGTCAGACAGGGGAATAGAAATGACCACAAAATCGGAATGGATCAACAGGTAATCCAAATCGTTTAATCTTCCTATAAAATCGACATTCTCGGTAGTTTTTCCACTGGTGTTTAATGCCATTATTTTCACATCAAAACCACGCATCAATTTTGCCACTTGTTTCCCGATTGAACCAAAGCCGATAATTCCGAGCGTTGCGCCCTTAATCTGCCTGGTAAAACTTTTCATTTGTTCAAATTTTCCCTCTGCCATGCGGTTATGGTACAAGCGTAATTTTTTTGCCAGGGAAAGAATCATTGCGACCGCATGTTCAGCCATCGGTGTTGCATAAGCCCCTTGATTCGCAGCAATGAGACATTTGTTAGGAAACATATCGAATTGCAGGTGATCGTAACCAGCCGATAATAGCTGAATAAGATGAAAATTACTGAAAAGGCTTTTATTAAACATTTCTAATTCTCGTGTCGGATTCCACGAAATGATTACTTCACTTTCCAGTAATTTTTTTTCTTTTTTATCTGTTTCCGTATCATCGTCAAAAAAGGAAATCACCTGATCCTGAAAAAAATTCTTATAGAATTCTTTTTCTTTTTCGTTGGTTTTATATGTTACTAAGATATTACGCATTTGCGGTCACTTTTAGCTTGATTTTTTCACCTACGCATCAATTTCCATCAGGTTTTGAACAAAGCTTTTCAGCGTGTTATAGGATTGTGCCCCGCTAATTAATTTCTCTTCGTTCACAATAAGCGACGGGACAGCATACACTCCTGCCAATCTTGCTCTCAATGAATCTGCTTCAATTGCCTGTATTACTTCTTCGGAGTGATAGTCATTCACAAATCTGTCTTTATCAAGTGCCAAGTCAATTGCACAATCCAATAGAACATCGAAATCGGCAATATTTTTGGCTTCTATTAAATGAGCTTTCTGAATTCTGTCAAACATATCCCAGTGAGCCGATTGACCTCCTTGTAATTCAGCGGCTTTGCAGGCTTTTAAGCCAGGCATCGAATAGGGATAATCAAAGGTTTTGCAAGCCATATCGTCTGTGCAGATTCTATGAGCATCGTCGTTTCGGTTTGCTGCTTGCCAATGTTTTAATATCTCTGATTTCCCGGCTTCTTTTGAGCCAAACATTTCTGCTATGCTATATTGTGTGGGTGCAAGTGCAAAAGAGCGGTGAATGACCTCCACATTTGGGAACTCATGCACTAACTTTCGCATTCTCGGTGATAATGCAAAGCACCAGGCACATAGCACATCGTGAAAAAATTCAATTCTTAAGTCTTTCATAATTTTCAGTGTTGAAATTTATCAATGTTCGTGTGTATGCCTGATTGATATTTAATTCCTTATGGATTTCAATGCAGTCGCCCAGTTTACAAGTTGGTCGAGCATTGTGTTTAAGTAGCTTTCGTGCATGGATGCCGGTTTAAAGACGCTAAAGTTTTCAAAATCACTGAAAAGTGAAAGAAGTACCTGCGTGCGTACATCAGCTACCTGAAGTTCGCCCATGATTAGGCGAAGTTGTTCTACAACCCGGGCGCCCCCGGCAGAACCATAACTTACAAAACCAGCTGCCTTATTGTTCCACTCGACATACAAATAGTCCAGAGCATTTTTTAAAGCTGCTGGCATCGAATGATTATATTCACCCGTTACAAAAATAAAAGCATCGAGCGAATTAATTTTTTCTGCCCATGCTTTTGTATGTGGATGCATATATTGCCCCATTGAAGCAGGTAAGGGTTCATCCAACATTGGTAGATCGTAGTCTTTGATGTCAACCAGCTCATATTCAGCATCGTTTCTTTTTAAAGCTGATTCATATACCCATTTTGCAACGGCTTCTGAGTTGCGGCCGGGACGGGTGGTCCCTAGTATAATTCCAATTTTTAACATAACCTGTCCTCGTTTTATTTTTTAAGTTTTAGTTGTTCTCTCATCACGTTGAAAAATTTGTTTGCCCTATGATCAATCATGGCACTACGCACAAATGGCTCATTTGGTGGTTTAATCATTTTTTCGCATTTCCCTTTCAGTTAATTGTCTTCAAAGTCAATGTATAAACATTATACGTTGTAACATGTTCACTGGTACGTTTAAATATTTTACAATACGCAATAAATCAATATTTTATGAATATAAAATGTTGTGATGTGTTTAGTCAGAAAGATTTTTGCATTGGTGGCAACAGGATGAAGGCGTTTTGGCGGTTGATATATATGGTAAAGGGTATCTTTCATCAGATACCCTTTTTGGGGGAGTGCCGTGAATGGCATAAAACTGGGGAAATAAAATTTCCCCTCGTTAAGCGTAGAATTGCGTAGCGTACGTAATCAAGTAAAAGTTTGCTTTAGTCGAGGGTGGGTTGGCACAGCGGCTTGTCCTTCGGGGAGTCCCGACCTGTACTGAGCGATGTTGAAGTAAGGCGATTTCCCGAAGGGTAAGATAGTCGCTTTTCTCCATTGCAAATTGAAGATTGCAAAATGCAAATTTATACTTTAGGAGATTCTTTACTTTTCACTTTGCATCATGCGTTGAGCCATTGCGCCTAATTACTTGCTTTCCTTGTATTCCCTCATAATATTGTTGAAGGTTTCTTTAACCGAGATGATCTTTTCCGCAAGGTAAGCATTGCTGCCGGCAAAGGCAAAACCACCTTTAAGATTTCCCTTAAAGGCATTGAAAAGGGCAGTGATTATACAGTATGGACTCGAGGAAACCTCGCAGGTTTTAATACATTTAAAGGGACAGTGGATGGGATGTTTGTAACCCATTTTCACTTTTTCAATGAAACTATTCCCTATTGCTCGACCTGGCATTCCTACTGGGCTTTTAATAATCTCAATATCTTCAGATTTTGCATCGATATACGTATTTTTAAAAGCATCGGAAGCATCACATTCAGTTGTGGTAACAAATCGTGTACCCATCTGCACGCCCGATGCCCCTAATTTCATGATATCGAAAATATTTTGTCCCGTGTAAATTCCTCCGGCAGCAATAACGGGAATGCTCACATTATACTTATCCTCAAAGATTTTAACTGTTGCTACTACCTCCGGTATCAAATGCTCCAACGAGAAATTTTCATCGGCAATTTGTTCAACTTTAAATCCGAGATGACCTCCAGCTTTTGGCCCTTCAACTACAATGGCATCGGGGAGGTAATCGTATTCCTTTTTCCACTTTTCACAAATAATATTAGCCGCTCTTCCTGACGAAACGATGGGAACCAGCTTGGTGATGCTATCTTTTTTCAAGAAACTTGGCAAATTTAAAGGTAAACCTGCACCGCTGAAAATAACATCAGCTTTTTCGGCAATGGATGTTTTAACCATATCGGCAAAGTTCGACATGGCCACCATTACATTAACACCGATTACACCACGGGTTTTCTCTCTTGCCTTTCGCAGCTCCTCCTTTAATCCTTCAATACTCGCTTCCAAAAAATCTGCAGCCAGGTTTTTATACAGTAAGCCTAATCCAGCGCTCGATATTACACCTACACCACCCTCGTTGGCAACCGCAGCAGCCAATCCCGAAAGGGATATTCCAACGCCCATTCCCCCCTGAATAATGGGGACAGGAATTGCCAAATTTCCAATACGTAACGGATTCATCACAACCTCTCTCCTTTAATATTATTTTCCCCTCCACAACTTCTAACGCACGGTAAATTACGGAGATGGTCAAAGGTAATCTAATTAAACATCAATCTACTGGAAATTTGTTTAGTTTAGTTTACTTTAACATTCTACTGATAATTCAATATACTTATTAACTTTTTCATAAAGTTAGAAGTTAAAGGNNGATTTCAGATTTCAGATTCAAAATTACGAATTACGAATTACGAATTAAAAATTCCTTTTTCCGAACCTCCATCAACTGTGAACCGTGAACCGTTAATCGTGAACCGTTAAACGTCAACCATCAACCATTTTCCCGGACAACGAACAACGAATTGTCATCAACTATCAACCGTCAACAATCAACTATTCTTCCGAACAACGAACAACGAATTACCATCAACCATCAACCATCAACCGTCAACTATCAACCATCAACTAATCTCCCGAACGACGATCAACCATAAGACAGATTTATTTTTG
>DFYV01000017.1 GCA_002383425.1 Bacteroidales bacterium UBA4073
TCGCTTATGCGTTCAGGTGCAATAGTTTTTGGTACAATACTTTTTCTGAATTTTGGGATAAAAAGTTCAACTTCAAAAATATCGGTTTCGCCAAAAGAGCTTTCATTGTCAAAGCGAGCAATCAATGCCGATGCCCCATCGCCCACAGGGTGAAAGAACAGGTCGTCGTCGGTGGTATTTACCGGGAATCCAAGATTTACAGGAGTTGACCATTTTCTATTGCCTGTTTGCTGGGATACAAAGATATCGTAACCACCCATGTTATCGTGTCCTTCGGAGCTAAAGTAAAGTGATGTTCCATCGGTGGTAATGAATGGGGTGTTTTCGTTATATGGGGTGTTTATGGTTGGCCCTAAGTTGCGGGCAGGTCCCCAGTCGTCGTTTGATGTTCGTGTGCTTACCCAGATGTCAAGGCCACCATACCCCCCTTTACGGTTGCTGGTAAAGTACATCTGTTTGCCATCGGGGCTAAGTGAGGCATGTGTTTCGTATGCTTCGGTGTTAACGTTGGGATTCAGCTTTTTAATGGGCGTCCATTTTGTGCCATTGTACCTGGTGACGTATATATTCCCATCCTGATTATCGTCCCTAAACAGGTAAAGTTCATTGCCATCGCCCGAAAGGCTAAGAGTTGAACAGCTAATATCGGTTTGTAGGTCTAAAGTGATGTTTACCGGTTTTTCCCATTGGTTCGTTTCGTTTTTACGGGCAATGTTTATAGCGTTGTAAAATTTAAGCTTTGTGGTAAAGGCAAGTACTTTACCATTTCCTGAAACCACCGCATTAAAGTTTGGAAACCTATCGTTGATTTTGTTGCCCATGTTTGCCATTATGAAATCGACGGGATTACGCTGTATTTTCAAGGAATTTTTGGCTACATTAACCTGGTGGTTAAAAAAGTCAAAATCCCATCTACCTTTTCCTTTGGTTAAATTGTAAAACTTGTTATACGCCCCAAGAGCGTCATCAATTCTGTTTGATGCGAGGTAAGCGTTACCAAGGTAAAAGTATGCATCAATAGGGGCGCGTTGCTCAGTTATTGATTCTTCATTAAACCATGAAGTGGTGCTTTGAACCGCTTTTTCGAGGTACTGAATGGCTTTATGTTTGTTACCCGGGATATTTAGGTAACAAAATCCCATTCGGAAGTTAAGGTTATAATTATCGGGCTGAAGGTGATATATTTTTTGGTATAGAGCCAATGCTTCCTCGTAATCCTCAAAGTAGAAGTATGAATTTGCGTTGCGGTAGGTTTCATCAATCTCCGTACGCGTCTGGCTTAAAACGAATAGAGGAAGCCACACAACCAAAAAGGTAGATATTACAATCCTTACTACTTTCATCGGCTATCGGGGAAATTTATTATCCAGTAAAACATGGTATATATCTTCATCACCCTTGCTTTCCATGTTTTTGGAGTAGTAGCCTTCAGTTCCGTTCTTGATAGGGAAAAAGAAAGTATCGTCGTCGGTTGTGTTAAGCGGATATCCAATGTTCATGGGAATTCCCCATGTTTTGTTTTCAAAATCGGAAATAAATATGTCAAAACCGCCCATTGTTTTATGCCCATTGGAGCTGAAAAATAGCTGCTTACCGTCTTCTGTGAGGAAGGGTGCTATTTCGTCGAATGGTGTGTTTATGTTTTTTCCAAGATTTATGGGCGATGACCAGCCAGCTGATAATTTAACTGACATCCAGATGTCGAAACCACCAAAACCCCCTTCACGGTTACTGCTGAAGTATAAAGTATCGCCATTTTTGGAGAGCGACCCAAAGGTTTGCCAGCTTTTTGATGTATTAATCTCTTTGGGAAACTTTGTTATTGGGGTCCATGAGTTGGTTTCCCTGTTATAGGTACTGTAGTACAGGTTATAAATGTCGTTATCGTTACGGGAGAGTAAAAGGATGTTCCCATTCGATGTTATCCCCACAGTTTTTATTTCGCCGTCGGCGTAAAGCTGTGGATTAAGATTCAGTGGGTTATTCCAGAACTCGTTTCCCCTGTTACTTATGAGAATGGCATTGTAAAACCGCTGAACCGACGTGTAAACCATGGTGTTCCCGCTACTATCCAATACCGGGTTAATTTCAGGGAAGCGAGTGGTAATATTTCTGCCCACCATGGCAATTTTGTGTTTAAAGGGATTTGCAATAAAATACCGGGCATTACTAAGTGCTTCAAGCTCTTTCCCGACAATTCTTAGCTCGGTAATTTCGTTTGGTTTTAATGAGCTTTTGTAAATCTCAAAGGCCTTTTGGGCCTTGTCGAACTGTCCGAGAATTCTTAATGCTTTGCCG
Organism: Bacteroidales bacterium UBA4073; assembly: GCA_002383425.1. GTDB lineage: Bacteria > Bacteroidota > Bacteroidia > Bacteroidales > Tenuifilaceae > Tenuifilum. The sequence goes on from DFYV01000017.1 coordinate 2,299, forward strand.
TAGTGGAGGTAAGCATCCCTGGGTGCTTTTGTTTCGGTAAAGTAACCTTCGTTGTAGTTTTCAGTAATCGAAGCAATTGCTTTTTCAAAGTATGGCAACGACTTGGATTTTTCGTTCGGGATGTTCAGATAGCACAACCCAATACGATATGCAAGGTTGGCGTTGTTGGGGAATGCCTTGTAAAGTTCCTGGTAAAGTGGCAGGGCATCGCTATACTCCTCGTAAAGTACGTAATACTCTGCATCAACAAATATCCGGCGGTAGTACAGGTTGCGTTGGGCGCTCGTGCCGTTGAACGATATGAATACTAAAAGAATTAAAATAATCCTTTGCCTCATATGTTGAGCACTTATCAACGGATATCCTCCCCCTTTTACTTTAAACGAAACGCCATAAAGCTTTATTCAACAAATATATAAACATTACGTTAAATATGGCAACAAAAGTAAGATACTTTTACTTTTAAAGCAAGTATTAATATCTTGGTTATATTACGACTAATGGTATTTTTTGTTTCCTTAAAGCTAAAATTGTAATGCCAGTTTTTGATAGAGTTATATTTTGAGTTGATAAACTAAAAAAAGGATGAGCTCTACTATGCTCATCCATGGTAAATATGAAATTTAACTAATGAGTCCAGTCAAAAAAGGCCAAAAGCAAACGCGTCATTGCGAGGAGGCACGACGAAGCAATCTGTTGTTCAAAGAGATATAGATTGCTTCGCTTCGCTCGCAATGACGAGAATACCTTTTTAGACTGGGCTCAATAATTATTTTAATTAGATGATGAGATGAATAACGAATTAGTACATCGGCACATTAGCACATCAGCAAAATTTGAAACGTACCTATCGGCACTATTTGAATTACG
>DFYV01000178.1 GCA_002383425.1 Bacteroidales bacterium UBA4073
TTCTTTGCGGTTTCTTTTTTTCATCCGTAAATAATTAATAAGTTAAACAATATCAGCACTTTAATTTCATTCTTGTTTGTTTTTTTACAATATCATGGGTGTTTTATTAGAAATGATGGTTCTCGTAAAGAACGCCAGAAATGCAAAACATTTAATTTTAAACGCCTAACGCCTCACATATCACGTTAAACGTCTCACATTTAATGTTTTACGCCTCACATCTCACGTTTCACGTTTCACGTTTCACNNTCACGTATTCTTAGCAACAGCTTTTAGCCTCAGCTAAAAACATGTCGTAAAATATGTTTTAAATCGATTGCAGTGTATAAAAAAGCCTAAATTTGTATCAAAAATAAATTACTAACAATCAACACAATACCCTGAAAATCAGAAATATGATTATTCCAGGATATTTAAAAAATGGTATCTTTATGGATAAACAAAACAGTGTCCAAGAGCTGGACGAGGTTGTTGTTCGATTTTCGGGGGATTCCGGCGATGGCATGCAACTCGTTGGAACCCTTTTTGCTTCTGCATCGGCACTTTTTGGGAATGATGTAAGTACATTTCCCGACTATCCTTCAGAAATTCGTGCCCCTCAGGGCACAATTGGTGGTGTTTCGGGGTTTCAGGTACACTTTGGTAGCCGAAAAGTTAACACCCCTGGCGATTACTGCGATGTGCTCGTGGCTATGAATCCCGCAGCGCTGAAAGCAAATGTCGTGTGGGTTAAAAGAGGAGGTATGATTATTGTTGATGGTGACCAGTTTAACGATAAGGGTTACCAGCGCGCGGGTTATAAAACATTCGATGCGGTAACCGAGTTTAATTTGCAGGATTACAAGCTGATTTTTGCCCCAATTACAAACCTGACAAAGGAAAGTTTAAAGGATAGTGGATTAGATAACAAGAGCATAATCCGGAGCAAGAATATGTTTGCTTTGGGTATGATTTACTACATATTCGAAAGGCCATTAACCTATACTGAGAAATTTTTTGAGAGTAAGTTTGCCAAAAAGCCCGAAGTAGTTGAAGCCAACAAGAAAGTTTTGCGCGATGGCTATAATTATGCATCTAATATTCAGGCCATTGCCAGTACCTACAAGGTGAAACAGGCAGCTACACTGCCAAAAGGTAAGTACCGAAACATCAATGGCAATACGGCAACTGCATGGGGGCTGATTGCTGCTGCCGAAAAAGCGGGTTTGCCATTGTTTTGTGGATCATACCCAATAACCCCTGCCACCGATATTTTAATTGAACTTGCCAAACGTAAAGATTTGGGAGTTAAAACCCTTCAGGCCGAAGATGAAATTGCTGGCATTTGTACCGCAATAGGTGCTTCGTATGCCGGTAGTTTTGCTGTAACAACCACCTCGGGACCGGGTTTATCGTTGAAATCCGAAGCCATGGGGTTAGCCGTGATGACTGAGTTGCCACTGGTTATTGTTGACGTTCAGCGAGGTGGTCCATCGACCGGTTTACCTACCAAAACCGAGCAGGCCGATCTTATGCAGGCCCTTTGGGGTCGCAATGGCGAAGCCCCAATGGTGGTGATTGCAGCAAGCACACCAAGTAACTGTTTCGATTATGCTTTCATGGCCGGTAAAATAGCCATGGAGCACATGACACCAGTGCTACTTTTAACCGATGGTTATATTGCCAATGGCTCAGAACCATGGCGTATTCCAAGCATGACGGATTACCCCGAAATAAAGCCACCCATTGTATCGGAGGGAACCAATGGGTATATGCCCTACGCCCGTGACGAGAAACGCCTGGCTCGCGGTTGGGCATTCCCAGGTAAAAAGGGCATAGCCCATAGGGTAGGGGGATTGGAAAAGAATTCCCCGAAAGGTTCATTATCTCACGATCCTTTGAACCATCAGCAAATGGTTGATGCTCGTGCTGCAAAAGTACTGCGTGTTCAGGAGTTTATACCCGAACAACAAGTGATTGGCCATCCCGAGGGCGACCTGCTTGTAATTGGTTGGGGTGGAACATTCGGACACCTGTTCGATGCCGTTCATGAAATGCAGGCCAACGGGAAAAAGGTTTCACTTTGCCATTTCAACTACATTAACCCTTTGCCTAAAAATACCCGCGAGATTTTTAAAGGTTTTAAAAAATTGGTGGTTTGTGAGCTTAACATGGGACAATTCGCTAATCACTTACGCATGAATTTGCAAGAGTTTAATTACTTGCAATACAATAAGGTTCAGGGTTTACCATTTACCGTGGTAGAGCTGGTTGACAAGTTTAATCAAATATTGGAGGGTAAATAGTCATGGAAGAATATATGAATTACACCCCGCAAGATTTTAAGAGCGATCAGGAAGTACGCTGGTGTCCTGGGTGTGGCGATCATGCTATACTTAATGCCGTTCTGAGGGCTCTTCCGGAAGTGTCGAAGCAACTAAAGTATAACCTGGAACGTTACGTATTCGTTTCAGGTATCGGTTGCTCAAGCCGTTTCCCTTACTACGTAAACACTTTTGGATTCCATGGCATTCACGGCCGCGCCTCGGCAATTGCTACTGGGGTAAAGGTGGCAAACCCAACCCTTAGCGTTTGGCAGGTAACTGGCGATGGCGATGCTCTTGCCATTGGTGGTAACCACTTTATTCACGCTGTAAGGCGCAATATCGATATTAATATTTTGCTATTCAATAACCAGATTTATGGTTTAACCAAGGGACAGTATTCACCAACTTCACCCCTGGGGGCTATTACTAAAACCTCACCGTTTGGAACTGTTGAGCATCCTTTCCGTCCAGGAGAATTGGTTATTGGTGCACAGGGCAAATTTTTTGCCCGCTCTCTTGATGTTGATGTAAAGCTAACCGCTGAGATTTTGGTTGAAGCTGCTAAGCACGATGGTACTTCTGTTGTTGAAATCCTTCAGAACTGCATTATTTTTAACGATGGGGCACATGAATTCATAGCTGACCGCGAGCATCGTGACGACCGCACAATAGTACTACGTCACGGTGAAAAGATGATATTCGGTAAGAATCGCGATAAAGGATTGGTTCTTAGCGGATTAAGCTTAAAGGTGGTTACAATAGGCCAGGGTGGCTTTACCATGGACGATATCCTTGTCCATGATGCCTATAACCCTAACCCTGGGGTTCACATGATGCTTGCCAACATGGAATACCCCGATTATCCAGTAGCTCTTGGTGTTATCAGGAATGTTAAAGATTCCACCTACGACGATAACGTTCGCGATCAGGTGCTTGAGGTGATGAAAAACGCTAAAATTAAGTCGGTTGATGAGCTACTTAATAGTGGCGATACATGGGAGATACAGTAATTTTTTCTTTCCGTAGTTCAGGGCTGTCCTTGGTAGGGCAGCCTTTTTTATTTTAATGTATCGGAATTTGAAATTTATATATGAGTCCAGTCTAAAAAGGTATTCTCGTCATTGCGAGCGAAGCGAAGCAATCTATATCTCTTTGAGCAACAGATTGCTTCGTCGTGCCTCCTCGCAATGACGCGTTTGCTTTTGGCCTTTTTTGACTGGACTCATCCATTATTGGGAAAATAACGAGTCGGTTATTTATCAAGGTGGAATTAAGGAAAACTGGTTAGGTAAGTCTGATGAGATGCTCTGCTTAATCC
>DFYV01000034.1 GCA_002383425.1 Bacteroidales bacterium UBA4073
AAACGCCTAACATCAAACGTCAAACACCTAACATTTAACGACTCACGTTTAACGTCTAACACATTACGACTAACGTCTAATTTTGACTGTGCTCATACGTTTTTGGTTTTACAAAAAATAACATAAACAAAGTTCACATAGGCCTTAATAAATTGCAGGTTTCCTATTTTTTTGTAACTTGCCGCATTTTTAACAGTAAACCATTAGCCATGTCGTTCGTGAAAGATAAAGTAGCAGCCGAAGGTTTAACCTTCGACGATGTACTGTTGGTACCAGCCTATTCCGAGGTATTACCCCGTAATGTTGATCTCACATCGCCTTTCACCCGAAATATAACCATTAAAGCACCCATAGTTTCGGCGGCCATGGATACGGTAACCGAATCGGCCTTAGCCATTGCCATTGCCCGTGAGGGGGGAATAGGGGTTATCCATAAAAACATGTCGATTGAGGCGCAGGCACGGCAGGTTCATGAGGTTAAACGCGCTGAAAATGGCATGATTTACGAGCCGGTTACCATTAACCCCGATGCCACAGTTGGCGATGCTCTTGCCATGATGAAGGATTACCATATAGGAGGCATACCGGTTATTAATAACGAGAGTACTCTTATTGGAATTGTAACCAACAGGGACCTTCGGTTTCAGCAGAATATGCGCACCCCTATCAGGGAAGTAATGACATCTAAGAATATTATAACCACTAATCAATCAACCAACCTTGAAGAAGCTGCCGAAATACTAAAACAGTATAAAATTGAGAAACTTCCGGTTGTTGATGAGAATAACAAGCTAATTGGACTGCTCACCTATAAGGATATCACTAAAATTAAAGATAACCCCAATGCAAGTAAGGATGCAAAAGGCCGATTAAGGGTGGCTGCCGGGGTTGGAGTTACTCCCGATACCCTTAACCGGGTGAAAGCACTTTACGAGGCAAATGTTGATGCCGTAGTTATTGACACTGCCCATGGTCATAGCAAAGGCGTAGTGGATATGCTCAAGCTGGTTAAGAAGGAATTCCCCAGGCTTGAGGTAATTGTGGGGAACATAGCCACCGCCGACGCAGCCAAAATGTTAGCCGATGCAGGAGCCGATGCGGTTAAAGTGGGTATTGGCCCAGGGTCAATATGTACAACCCGCATTATAGCAGGAGTGGGTATGCCCCAGCTTAATGCCATCTGGGATGTTGCAAACGCCCTTCAGGGTACTGATGTACCGGTAATTGCCGATGGGGGAATCCGATACTCCGGCGACATTGTTAAGGCCCTGGCAGCGGGAGCTGACACTATCATGGCAGGATCACTTTTTGCCGGTGTTGAAGAGTCGCCTGGTGAAACCATCATCTATAACGGCCGAAAGTTTAAGTCGTACAGAGGTATGGGTTCACTCGATGCCATGCAGCAGGGTTCAAAAGACCGTTACTTCCAGGATGTTGAGGACGATATTTCAAAACTTGTTCCGGAGGGTATTGTTGCTCGCGTTCCTTACAAAGGAACTCTTTCCGAAGTGTTTTACCAGCTAATTGGAGGCTTGCGTGCCGGCATGGGTTACTGCGGAGCGCCAAACCTCCATGCCCTTAAACAAGCCAAATTCGTAAGAATTACCCATGCCGGAATTATCGAAAGTCATCCGCACGATGTGGCAATAACTCGCGAAGCTCCTAACTACAGCCGCGACACTGGCTATTAAAATAAAAAAGCACCTTTTGTAAATTAACCCTAAAAATCGAACTAATGAGAACAGCACTACGTGTAGCAATTTTAGCAGCAGGGTTGATTGCCAATTTGGGAATTTTTGCACAGCAAAAATCCCTTGATATACTTTTAACTGTAAATAATACTCCTGTTACAGTTGATGAGTTTACATCGTTATACTTAAAGAATACGAAGGCAACAGGTGAAAAAGTTGAAAAATCATCACTCGATGAGTACCTGAACCTTTTCATCAACTTCAAGCTAAAAGTGCAAGCTGCACTCGATGCAGGCATCGACACCATGGTATCGTTCCAGAACGAGTACAATGGCTATGTTGACCAGCTCGCACAATCGTACCTGATCGATCAGGAAACTCTGGAAAACCTTACCCGCGAGGCCTACCAGCGAATGCAGGAAGAGGTTAGCGCAAGCCATATCCTCATAAGCATGCCCGAGGCAGTAACCGGTTCCGACACACTAAAGTTCTACCAAAAAGCATTAGAAGCCCGTTCCAGGATTCTTAACGGTGAACCATTTGGCAAGGTTGCATTGAGTTTAAGCAACGATCCATCGGTAAGCCGCAATAATGGCTACCTTGGCTGGTTCTCAGCCCTTCAAATGGTTTACCCATTTGAAACCGCTGCTTACACAACACCTGTCGATTCGGTTTCATTACCGGTTAGGACACGTTTTGGTTACCATATCATTAAGGTTCATGGCCGCCGCCCAACTAAGGGGCAAATTAAGATTGCCCACATCATGATTAGGGTGCAAACTGGCGCTAACCCCCAGGAAATGGAAAATGCACGCCTTAAAATAGTTGACATCCACAACCGGTTGCAAAACGGCGAAAACTTCGCAGAGCTGGCCAAAAAAGAATCAAACGATAATAGTACTGCCTCAAACGGTGGCGAACTTCCATGGATTCGTTCCGGACAAATTATTCCTGAGTTTGAAGAGGTTGCGTTTGCCCTTAGCACACCTGGCGAAATCTCAAAACCCTTTCAAACATCGTTTGGCTGGCATATAGCTAAGCTACTCGATCGAAAACTCCCCGGTGAATATGAAGAGATGCTCCCTGAAATCAAAAACCTGCTATCGCGCGATAGTAGGATTCTTGCCGTTAGGACTGCCCTTATCAACAAGCTAAAAAAAACATACAACGTTAAAGAATACCCAACCGAGGCTCAAAAAAATCTATCTATAGTTATAGATTCATCTCTATTTAAGGGAGAATGGAAGGTTCCTACCCTGAAACTCAACCCTACCCTACTTGTTGTTGATGGAAAGGAGTACACCATGTTGAACCTGTTGCAGTATATCGATCAGAACCAGCAGAAAAGCCGCAACCACAGCCTCCCATCGTTTATTAGTTTCATCTATACCGATTGGGTAAACCAAACCATCATTGATTACGAAAAAACGCAACTACCGCAAAAGTACCCTGAATTTAAGCAGCTTAGCAAGGAGTATTTTGAAGGTATGCTGCTTTTCGAAATTTCTAACCTTGAGGTCTGGACAAAGACTGCGGATAGTACCGCCTTAAAAGCATTTTTTGAAAGTAATCGGGGCAAGTACGTATGGGGCGAAAAAATCTACTTTACCGTTTACCAAACCAACGATAAAAAAATAGCACAAGCCTTGGTAAAAACTTTAAAAAAGGACCCTGGCATTAACCCTGATAAGCTCATTGAAAAGTGGAATAAGAATACCCAAGTTGTTACCTACAGCAATCAGGTTGGATATCCCGATAACCCCCTAATATCAGGTTACAGCAAATGGGATAAGTATATCAACACAACCACCGATGGCGATAAAACACTTGTGGTTCAAATCAATAAGTCCGTTACCAATGAGCCCAAGGAGCTTAACGATTGTCGAGCTGAAGTTATGGCCGACTACCAGAACTACCTTGAAGAATCGTGGATTCAAACTCTCAAGTCAAAGTATAAGGTTGATATCGATACAAGTTCATATAGTAAACTAATCGAAACCATAACTCAATAAAATTTATAAAGTTAAACAAATGAAGAGTCTAACTTTTTCGCTAATTGTTCTTGCAGGTTTACTTGTAGAATGTCAAAGACCCGAAACAAAAAGACCTGTGGCAAGGGTATTCGATAAGTACCTGTACGAAAGCGATCTTCAAGATATTTTCCTTTCAAATGTGAGCAAGCAGGATAGCATACTCATTGCTCAGGCATACATTGATAAATGGATACAAACCCAACTCCTGCTAAAGCAAGCTGAAGAAAACCTTACTGATAAGGAAAAAAATGTAGCCCATCAGCTTGAAGACTACCGTGCGTCGCTCCTCATACATAAGTATGAGCAGGAGTACATTAACCAAAAACTCGATACCCTGGTTAAGGAGTCGGAAATTGAACAATACTACGATTCAAACAAGGATAATTTTGTACTATCGGAACCAATAGTAAAAGCCTTATTCATCAAACTGCGTAAGGAAGCACCCCAAACCCCCAAGATAAAAGAAATTTACCGCTCAAAACGTCAGGAAGACATTCAACTCCTCGATAATCTGGCCTATCAAGCTGCCATTTACTACGACTTTTTCAACGACCAATGGATACCTTTCTCGCTTATCACCAGGCAGTTGCCATACTCAATTGACGATATTAACCAGACTTTTTCAAGGCAATACATTGAAATGGAAGATGGCAGTTTCATTTACCTGGTATCGCTACGTGAAGTGAAGCACCAAGGGGAAATTGCGCCACTCTCCTACATCACTAACGATTTAAAGCAGCTTATCATCAACTCCCGTAAGCAAAACCTAATCAACCAGCTTGAGCGCAACCTGTTTATTAAAGCAAAGGACGATCGTAACTATGAAATTTACAAATAGTACAACCATGAGAGCATTTAGTTTACTTACTTTTTTTCTTTTTTATTCGTTAGGCATCAGTTCCTACGCACAGGAAAACATGTCAATTGACAAGGTTATTGCGGTGGTTGGGAATGAGCGCATACTTTTGTCGGACATTGAGCAGGAGTTACTGCGAATTAAAATGCAAGGCAGTGCAAATACGAATATCAACCGCTGTGAGCTGCTTGAGCAGTTCCTCATCCAAAAGTTACTGATAACCCAGGCTAAAATTGATAGCATTGAGGTAAATGAAGGCTCCATAGAGGCCGAGGTTGACCGACGCTTAAAATACTTCATAAATCAGATTGGTTCCGAGAAAGCTCTCGAAAACTACTTCAATAAGCCAATTTTTGAAATCAAGGACGACCTGCGCGAAATTATTCGTGAACAGCAGCTAACCCAGCAAATGCAACGCAATATTATTGATAAGGTTAACATAACCCCATCGGATGTAAAAGCTTTTTACAAGAAAATCCCAACCGATAGCCTTCCCGAACTACCCATGCAGTACGAGTTGCAGCAAATTGTAATTTACCCTCCCGATACCGAAAAGGCTAAACTTGAGGCAAAGGAAAAGTTACTCGAAATCCGGAACCGTGTCCTCAACGGTGAACGCTTCGCAACCCTTGCTGCACTATACTCCGAAGATAGAGCTTCGGCCATAAAAGGAGGAGAGTTAGGTTTCCGCTCCCGGGAGGAACTTGTTAAAGCCTTTGCCGATGCCGCTTTCAACCTCAAAGAGGGGCAAATTAGTCAGGTGGTCGAAACCGAGTATGGCCTTCATATCATCCAGCTGATTGAAAAACGCAACGATCAGGTAAATGTCAGGCATATTTTACTTAAACCCCAATTTACCTCCGATCTGCTTTCAAAAGCGGTTCAGAAGCTCGACAGTATAGCTAACCTCATTCGTACCGACAGCATCTCCTTCGACAATGCTGTGCTTCGGTTTTCCGAAGATAAAAAATCGAACCTCAATAAAGGGTTGATGTTAAACCCTTTTACTAATACCTCGCTATTTGAAAAGGAACAGCTTCAACCCTCCGATTTTTATGCCATTAAAGACCTGAAAGAAGGCGAATTCAGCTCCCCCTTTGAATCACGCGATGAACATGCCAATGTCGTTTTCAAAATCATACGGGTAAAACGAATTATTCCAGCCCATAAGGCAAACCTAAAAGACGATTACGACATAATTCAACAGTTAGCCAAATCGAATAAAGAAAACGAAATTCTCGGGGATTGGGTGTCAAAAAAAATAAAATCGTTCTACATCAGGATTGATGAGGAATTCCATAGCTGCAACTTTCATAGCCAGGGTTGGATAAAATAGGTAAAGTTGACATGAATTCTATTCTCCGTTATACTTTAGCTATATCCATGCTGCTGGGTATTTTATTTCACGCTCAAGCTCAACAAAAAACCCGCATTAAATTTGAAGGGGCTAAGAGCATGAAAAACCTTAACATTAATGGCCAAAAGATAATCAGGTATATTGGGGATGTTCGCTTCCAGCATGAAGGTGCCCGGATACTATGCGATAGTGCTTACCAAAATCCCGATGATAACTGGTTCGATGCGTTTGGCAATGTTACCATTCTACAGGAATCAACTACAATTACCGGCCAAACCCTGCACTACGATGGTAAAACAGCCACTGGTAAAATTACTGGCAAAGAGGTTAAACTGATCGACGATGAAACCATCCTTACCACCCAAACCCTTTTCTTTAATTCCAGAACAAACGTTGCATACTACACCACCCCTGGAGTAATCACCTCCAAACAATCAACGCTGACCAGCCAACGAGGCTACTTCAACCAGAACACAAACCTCCTGTCGTTTGCTGGCAATGTGATTATAGTTGACCCCGATGGGACAATCCATACCGACTCCCTCAGCTATAATACCCAAAGCGAGATTGCCAATTTCTTTGGGCCCACTCACCTTTTCGACAACGAAAACTTTGCATACTGCGAAAAAGGTTGGTATAACAAAAAAATAGAACAGACCAACCTTCAACAAAACGCTTACATTTTGAACAAAGAAAATAAGATTTTTGGTGATAATATTTTTTACGACAGGACAAATAAATTTGCCAGGGCCCTCGGAAACGTTGTTCTAATTGATACATTAAATAAAGCTTATGTTTATGGCCAAAAAGCTAACTACTGGCAGGACCCCGAACAGGCCGAGGTTACTGAAAATCCATACTTAATGTTGATAGACAATAACGATAGCTTATTCCTGAAGGCAAGCTACTTTAAAGTTCTCACTAAAAAAAATGAAAAATCGGCTGCCGATTCAACCTATCGGATACTAAAAGCAATCGGAGATGTTGCCTTTTACCGGAGCGACGTGCAGGGGTTATGTGATTCCATGATATACAACACTCAGGATTCAACCATCGACATGTATGTAAACCCCATACTTTGGAACGATATCAACCAGATGAGCGCCGACCAGATAAAGATTTTTCTAAAGCACAACAAAATAAACCAAATGGATTTCATTGACAATGCCTTTGTCACATCGTTCGAGGAAGATAAGTACTACAATCAGATTAAGGGCAAAACCATTCACGCCTTTTTTGCAAATGGCAAGGCAGAAAAAATAGATGTGAACGGCAACGGCCAAGCCGTTTACTTTATCCGCGATGAAGATAGCTTGACTATGGCAAACCGCTCCGAAAGCGCTAAAATTACAATCATGGTAAAGGACAATAAGGTTAACCGGATAACATTCCGCGACAAGCCTCTATCGAACCTTTACCCAATAGAAAAGGTAGAAATGGAAGATATAACGCTAAAGGGCTTTAAGTGGCAGGAATCCATACGCCCTACGAGTAAGTTTGCCATAATTCCCCAAAATTTTAAAGTACAACCAGTTGAACGCGGCAAAGAAAAACAACTCCAGGTTAAGCACAATGGCTCAACGCAGAATGAAAAAAAACATAGTAGCGAGAATATAGTAGTGAGTAGCGAGTAGCGAGTAGCGAGTGGTTAGTAGCGAGGTTTTTAATTACTTCAGAACTCCTGTCCCATGCTTGATAATCAATATATTACAAAATTTTCATCGCAAGATGATTTGACGTAATTTTCATCTGAGTAATAAAAATTTAAACGCAGAGAACCCCCGATACGCTTCGCTACGAGGCAGGCACAGAGAAAATAAATCGCAGAGAAATAAAATAAAAGTAAAATAAAAATGACAGTAAAAAAAGATGTGATGATGGGTTGATCCCGATAAATCAGGACAAGTCATGATAATTTGTTAATNNTCTCTGCGAAAAACTCTGCGTAACTCTGCGTTTAATTCTTCTAAAAATTTTGCTTTTGTATGAACTAATTTTATGTAAAATTGCAACATTTTATTTTGCAATAAATCAGGAGTCCTGACTTTTAAATTAATATCTTTGACATACTATCTAC
>DFYV01000060.1 GCA_002383425.1 Bacteroidales bacterium UBA4073
AGAGTCCCAATTGGCAGTTGAATTTTGTAAATGAGAAACATATAGAATAGAATGGAAAATTAGCCAGTTAAAAAAAGTAAAATAGCGACTCCTGGGACAACGTGAAAAAGAAGTTATATAAGAGAGTTTAGTATTTTTTTGCCTGTTTATTAACTAATTATATGTAAAATTGCTACATTTTAATTTGCTATTACGTCAGGAGGTCTGAAATTTTCCTAACGCCTTACACCTAGCGTTTAACGCCTCACGCCTCACGCCTAACACCTTATGTACCTTTTGCCTATAAACTTTTTAGAACGCTCTTTGACCCGAAGGGTCAAACATCAGTAACCCCCGATGTAATCGGTGGGAAAATAACTATAACACAAGATAACAACCCTGAAGGGGTTGAACATTAGAACAAGTATCGTTCATCTTTAAAACGAAAATAGTGATTTCTGATGCTGAGTGAAAAAACAGCTACATATGAGTATTTGTTTATAGACATTCATATTGTTAGCTGATTGTTAAACCACTTCGTGGTTTAGGTTACTCTACCTTCATCCTCCCACCTATTTCATAGGGGGTTATTCTTGTTAAATCCCGCATGGCGGGATTTTTTGTAATTCAAATATGAGTCCTGTCTGAAAAACGTTAAACGTTAAACGTTAAATGTTAAATGTTAAACGCCTAACGCAGAACGTCTCACGATTCACGTCTCACGATTCACGCCTTACACCTAACGTTTAACGTTTAACACCTCACGCCTAACACCTTATGTTCCTTTCGACCATGAACTTTTTAGACTGGACTCATAAATATTTAACCACTAAAATAAGGGTAGTACCTATTTTTTAATTCTTTTTTGCTTACTTAACGCCATGGTGCTTTCGCTTTTCGTTCAAGTCCCATGTCCAGAAACAACCTTCGCCGCTTGTTGTAGGAAAGCTTAGCTTTTTTTTCTTTTGCTTGCAGCCCCAGAAGAGGTTAAAGCCAAACCTCAGATTTGCATTTCGCACCTTCTCGGGGTAAAAGGGGGCGAGAAAATTATCGGTGAGCATGTAGAACTGAAAACTTTCACCGCCAAGGTTAAATGCAGCCCCAATATTGGTAAATGATCCATTCATCACGGAGTAGGTTAATGAAAATGAACTCCCCTTTTTGGCAAGCGCAATGGCTGATAGGGTTAACCCAACCACAGGTCGTCCTGGATACCATTCGGTTCGCAGGTGTGCCCCGGCAATAAGCTGGGACGTAACCTTGTAGGTTCCACCAAAGTAAAGCTTTGGGTTTAAAAGGGATACAAAGCTATTTCGCGAGTACTGGAACTGAACCTGATTGTTGATGGAATCGGCAAGCATATCGATGTATTGGTTAGGGTCGGTAGGGTCGGCTGGGGTGGCTCCATTGTAAATAAAATGGCCATCGTTGGAAAAGCGCGATGTGCTTTTGAACCACCAGATAAGCCCAATGTCTAATATGCTGCCACTCCATGTTATGGGATCGTTGGGTTTTACAAAACCAAAATCGAATGCAATTCCCGGATTGCTAAAGTTCAGAAAGAATGGCCATGGGCTAAACGATGCTGCTGATACCTCAGTAACATCTCCTTGAGCGTTAGTGGTTACACTTAAAGGGTAAGCTACGTTCACCTGTGGACCCCAACTTACATCAGTGTTGTAGGTAAGTCCATCAATTTCAATATTTATTCTATTCTTTCGGGTGTAAAGGCCTGCAAGGCCAAACAGAATTTTAGCATGAGCACCCACCAGCATGTCGCTTTGCAGGCGTCGCGAGTAACCGAACGAGAATTCCCGGTAGTAAAAGCTGTTTATACCAGGATTCGAAGTAACTAATCCATTCCCTGCGTACTGCGTATTCCCATTGGCAACAAGCGACATCAGTTTTTTCGATACAAAGAGTTTACTCTCCACTCGCTCGGTCCAGGCAAAGCTGAAGTACTGGTCGTTATCGTACATAAACCCAAACGATACCGGGGAGTAATGAATTTCTTCGGAAAGGTAGTCCCAGCTATGCATTTGCGATACCAGCCCAGGGAGGTATGCATTTCCCGTTCCGTTTGCTATGTCAGCATACGAAAATCCCGTAGAGTTCAAGTTAAGGTGTAACGACGATAGAAATGGTAGCCCAACATAGACCGGGCAGTCGATCTGTACAGCTGGATTAATCAGGTTCGACTGAGGGATACGATGCATCAGGAAAAGCGAATTGCTTTGTTGTGCCTTCCCAATGGTTAAGGATAAAACCAGGACAGGGGTAAAAAAGGTTAGTCTCAATCCCATTTCTTAATTACTAAGGGTTAACCTGAAATCGATACGGGCTGCTAAATGAACGCGAAGGGTGTACTGGTCGAAGTATTTAACATTTTCTGCGTTTATGCCCTCGTCCGTTACCCTGATGCCTGCTCTTATTATTACACGGCTAACGTTTTTAAGCTCTTCGATGCCATCCTTATCGAGAATGACTGTGAAAGTGCTGTGCTTTCGTACGGCTAACGTTCCGTCAGGGTAAATTTCAGCGGCTGGCACAGTATCGGTTGGTAAAAGTAAGGAATCCAATAGCTTATGATTACTATCGCGTAGCCAAACCTGTGCATCGACTGTTAGGGGGAATTCGTTCCAGACATTTATCTTGAAAGTTACGGCAGTTACGCTATCGGTCTGGTTGTAAACCTCGCTAAGGTTTAGGGCAAAGGGCTCCTGAATGTAAACGTAGCTGTTCTTAGCCCAATCAGGCACATCCTCATTTAGGTTGATGGAGGAGTCTTCGGATGTTGTTGGTTTTTCAGAGATATTGAATTTGCATTCGCCAATAGGTAACGACATGGAGGGTGCCATGTTTACCGAATCGGGAAAGGGCTCAATGTTTTTTGTGCAACTCATTATGATGGCTGCAAGTAAACCCACCCCCAAGGCTAATCTGAGCCCACTGCCTAATTTATTGCTCATGCTGCTTATATTTTTTGGATGGCTATGTAAGAAACGCATTTTTATTATTTTTATGATGATTTCATTAATTCCTAAATCATTGTAATTTACAAAATTTTAGCTGTTGATTAAGTATAGTGATGATAAAAAAGTAGTGTATATTGATAAATGGCTAACTTTGTGGAGTAAAAAAGGAGAAACGAGCAATGGCAGGATTTAAGTTTTTTAGTGTGCCTAAACCCAGAGGGTTTCACTATAAACCAATATACTACGATGAGCATAAGGAGGAGATGCGCTTGCGGGAGGAACGAATTCGGAAGGAAATGGGTTTAACCGACAAGGATAAGCCCTTTGTGCCCACCATCAGGGGAACGTTCCAGAATGCCCGCAGGACAAAACGCTCCGCAAGCAAACAATCGAACATCAGGCTACTGATTATAATAATCATACTTTTGCTAATCAGCTATTTTGTATTCTACCGGTAGTATGGCCGATGTAATTTACCTATTACCCGATTCCATTGCCAATCAGATTGCTGCTGGTGAGGTTGTTCAGCGTCCTGCCTCGGTTGTCAAAGAACTTCTGGAGAATTCCATCGATGCTGGTGCCCGCAACATCAACCTGATGGTTAAAGAGGGAGGTAAAGGGGTTATTCAGGTTATTGACGATGGGGTAGGGATGAGCGAAATCGATGCAAGGCTTTGCTTTGAGCGTCATGCCACATCCAAAATACGCGAAGCAGCCGATTTGTTCAACATCCGTACCATGGGCTTCAGGGGCGAAGCTTTAGCCTCCATTGCGGCTGTTGCCGAGGTTGAACTCCGTACCCGGAGGGCTGCCGATGAGGTTGGCACAGAGGTTAGCATTTCGGCTTCGGAGCTGGTTGGCCAGCAACCCGTTGCTTGCCCTGCCGGTACCCAGATCAGCGTTAAGAACCTTTTTTTCAATATACCCGCAAGGCGAAAATTCCTGAAAGGCGATTCGGTTGAGCTTAAGCATATCATTACCGAGTTCCAGCGTGTTGCTTTGGCATACCCTGAGGTTGCTTTTAGCCTGAGCCATAACGGCTCAGAGCTGTATCGCTTACCATCGTCGGGATTAAAGCAACGAATTATCGGCCTCTTTGGGAAATCCATAAACCAACACCTTGTCGATTGCTCAACACAAACCTCAATTGTTAACATCGGGGGATACATTGGCAAGCCCGAAGGGGCAAAAAAGAATGCCGGCGAACAGTTTTTCTTTGTGAATGGCCGTTTCATGAAAAACCCTTTTTTACATAAGGCCATTATGAATGCATATAAACGCTTGCTGGCACCCGACACTTTCCCTTCATATTTTATCTACCTCAATATTGACCCCCAAACGATAGATGTTAATATACATCCATCAAAAACCGAGATCAAGTTTGAAGACGAACGGATGATTTGGCAAATCCTGCATGCCGCAGTCCGTGAATCGCTGGGTAAATTTTCAGTAATCCCACCCATCGATTTTGAATCGGCACCGGGTTTCGATATCCCTTACCTGCCCAAAAATGCACCTGTAACCTTCCCCGCTATCGATGTTGACCCATCCTTTAACCCTTTCGATGATCAGCATGATAATGCCCGTAATTCCCATATTGCCCGTAAACCACGTGAATCGGTAACGGGGTGGGAACAGCTCTTTGCCGATTTACCCGAGGAGCCCAATCCCATTCAATCCCGTATTGAGATATTTGAATCGGAAGGAATGCAGGGTAAGACTTCCGAAAATGTGAACCGTTTCTACCAGTTCAAGGGTAAATATATTATTACTACCGTAAAGTCGGGGTTAATGGTAATTGACCAGAAACGAGCACATGAACGCATCCTTTACGAGCAGTACGAAAGTGGCATGCTGGCCGATGTAAACATAAAACAGCGTGAGCTTTTTCCGCAAGCCATTGAGCTTTTACCTGCCGATTTTGAGCTACTTATGAGCAATGCCGATGAGCTATCGCACTTAGGTATGGATATTAGCAATCTTAATCACAATACCATAAACGTAAACACCATGCCCGTTAGCTCGACAATTACCGATCCGGCTAAATTAGTCGAAAACCTGCTGGCCATTATGCATGAGAACCAGGCCCTGCCTTTCAACGATGCTAAGCAACGAATTGCCCTAACCATGGCCAAGGCATCGGCTATTGGATACGGTAAGATGCTTAGCCAGTTCGAAATGCAGGAGATTGTTGATAAGCTTTTTGCCTGCCGCGAACCCAACCTGACACCCGATGGTAAAAAAATTATTGTTATCATCGAACTAAATGATATTGAGAACCGGTTTAGGTAAGCCTCAAACCTTTTTCTGAAACTAATGTTAATTGAACATATAAGATTTATACGATGACATTCCGAAACAGAAACATCTTCAGCTCAACACCACCTGTGGTGATGAATTTAATAATGATTAACGTGGTAATGATGGTTATTACCTGGGTGGTGGCAGGCACATTTGGTGTCGATTTAAATCGTATTCTTGGAGTTTACCCTCCGGGTTCACCCGAGTTTAGGCCATATCAGATTGTTACACACATGTTCATGCATGGGGGTTTTGTTCATCTATTCTTTAACATGTTTGCCTTGTGGATGTTTGGGAGAGTACTTGAACAGGTGTGGGGTAGCCGCCGTTTTTTCATTTACTACATGGTAACGGGTCTGGGAGCTGTAACCATCCACCTTTTGGTAAACTACCTGCAAATATCAGCCATTCAGCGCGAAGCCATAGCTATGCTCAATACCCCATCGCCCGATGCTTTTGCTGCCTTTGTAACCCGCCATTTCCCCGGATACTACGATCAGGTTTACGCTAACTTTCTCGATAAATGGTACTTATCGCCAACAAGCACAGTTTTTGCCGATCAGGCGGCTGAGTACGTACGGCAGCTAATTCTTTTACAGCAAAGCATACCCACGGTTGGTGCATCGGGTGCTGTTTACGGCGTTCTGCTTGCCTTTGGAATGCTATTCCCAAATACCATTCTCATGTTACTTTTTCCGCCTATACCCATTAAGGCTAAGTGGATGGTTATTGTTTATGGAGGTTTAGAGCTATACCTTGGCTTAACCCAACCTGGCAGTAGCATTGCTCACTTTGCCCATCTTGGCGGTATGATTTTTGGCTTTATACTTATTAAGCTCTGGCAAAAGCGAACCGATGTTTTTTATTAGTATTGTTTTTTGCATTAAATCGCTTAACTTTACTTTAGCCTTTTGCCAAACTAAACAGTAAATATTTGTTGGTGTATGTCGATTTGGGAGGAGATTAAAAGTTCGTTCCGGTTGGGAAGCAACCTTACCCGGCTTATCTATATCAACCTTGGTGTTTTTGTAGTTTTTGCGCTACTAAGGGTCATCCTTTTTATGGCCGGCAGCTCCACCGGTTGGGTAACAGGTATTATGGCATTGCCTGCCAACCTGCATTCACTTCTGGTTCGACCGTGGACAGCTATAACCTACATGTTCTACCATGAGGATTTTATTCATATACTTTTCAACCTGCTATGGCTATACTGGTTTGGACGGCTATTCCTTCAGTTTTTTACCCAGCGTCAGCTAATCTGGGTTTACCTGCTTGGGGGTATTAGCGGTGCCCTATTTTACATTTTGGCCTTTAACCTGTTGCCCCCCTTTAGGGGGTATGCCGGAATTGCGTTAGCACTGGGGGCATCGGCTTCGGTGTTAGCTGTGGTTATTGCGGTGGCCACACTACAGCCCAATTTCTCGGTTCACCTGCTTTTTTTGGGAGACGTAAGGCTTAAGTACCTCGCCATTGCCACCGTTATTATCGACATCATTAGTATTCCAGTTTCCAATGCCGGTGGGCATATTGCACATCTTGGAGGGGCGCTATTCGGGTTTCTATACGTTGTGGCTTTGCGTAAAGGCACCGATCTGGCTAAACCATTTTACAGCCTTGCTAAGCTAAAGTTTCCTAAGCGCAAAAAAATGAAGGTGACTTACCGTAAAAACGAAACCGATTACGATTACAACTACCGTAAGGTTCAAAAACAAAAACAGATTGACGAAATACTCGACAAAATTGCACGTTCCGGATACGACAGCTTAACCAAGGAAGAGAAAGATATTCTGTTTAAAGCTAACGACAGGAATATTAATTAACCAATGCTAATACTCAGGGTTATTCACCGTGTTTTGGTGGGGGTAAATATTTTTTTTGCCCTTTGTCTGGTGCTTACCTATATAAGTGTTTACATAAATCCTGAATATTTTTGGTTTGCTTCACTTTTCGGTTTACTCTATCCCTTTTTCCTGCTTTTAAACTTACTTTTCCTTTTTTACTGGATATTTCGATGGAAAAGGGCCGTGTACATTTCGTTAGTGGCCATACTGTTAGGGATAAATCACTTTAATGGTTTTGTTCGCCTTCCCTTTGGGAACTCAAATCAGGGTACCGATGACCATTTAAGGGTATTGACGTACAATGTCAACCTATTCAGGCTTTATTCATGGTCAGAGCAGGAACCTTCATACTCAAGTATATTCAGCTATATCAAAAAAACTAATTTTGATGTAGTTTGCCTGCAGGAATTCTACCTCAAGAACGGTAAGCTCAACCTTTCGGAGGTTAAATCACTGTCGGCAATGAATGTTTACCCTTCATACATTCTTAAGCGTTCAACGTCGGCTTATGGTTTAGCCATTCTTACCAACCTTCCGGTGGTGTGTACTGGTGAAATTTCGTTTCCGAATTCGTTTAATTCCTGCATGTATGCCGATTTGGTGAAGGATTCCGATACTATCAGGGTTTACAACATTCACCTGCAATCAACCAGGCTAAAGGAACGCAACTTCAACTTTTTGCTGCGTAGGGAGTTTAAACTCGATAGTAAGGACTACGATGAGCTGAAAGATTTGCTTACACGGTTAGGCGTAGCCTATACAAAGCGTGCCCATCAGGTTAACAAGGTGGTTCAGCACATAAGCACAAGTCCATACCCTGTTCTAATTTGTGGCGATTTCAACGATTCGCCGGTTTCGTACACCTATCACACTTTAACCGCTAATTATTACGATACATTCAAGGATGCGGGTAGCGGAGTGGTTTCAACCTATAGCGGACTGTGGCCTTCGTTTCGGATCGATTACGTGTTGAGGAGCAAGCATTTCCATACAATATCGTACAGCAGTCCGCGCTTGAAGTACTCTGACCACTACCCGGTTCTGGTTGAGGTTAATCTTTAAGGTATCTGTTAGCCCTGCCAGGGTAGATGGCTTAAATCTACATTGCCACCCGAAATTATAACGCCAACCCGTTTTCCCTGGAATGTGGCAGGATTTTCCATGATAGCAGCCACCGGTACCGCTGCCGATGGTTCAATAATAATTTTCATCCTTTCCCAAACCATACGCATGGCATCAGCAATCGACTGTTCAGAAACTGTTAGTATCCCATCGCAGTATTTATTGATAATGGAATAGGTGAGGGGCGATAGCGAGGTGAGTAGCCCGTCGGCAATGGTTTGAGGCTTTTCCGAGGGGTAAATGGTATGGTCGCGTAATGAGCGGTAGGCATCATCCGCATTTTTGGGCTCAGCACCAAGCACCTTAACATGTTGATGCTTTCCTTTTACGTAAGTAGAAGTTCCACTAAGTAATCCACCTCCCCCAACGGGCGCTATCACCACATCGAGGTTGGGTTCCTGCTGCAAAAGTTCCAGTGAGGCTGTTCCTTGACCGCAAATCACATTAAAATTATCGTATGGGTGAATGAAGGCTGCACCGGTTTCATCTTTAATGCGGAGCATGGTTTGTTCCCTATCGGTTTGTGTAGGTAAGCAAAAGGTGATAATTCCCCCGTAGCCCGCAACAGCCTTTTTTTTGATTTCTGGTGCATTTTCGGGCATAACAATGTATGCTGGAATTCCCCTTTGCGAGGCCGCCAAAGCCAACGCCGCAGCATGGTTACCTGAGCTGTGGGTGATAACACCCCTTTCAGCTTCTTGAGGTTCCAATCGAAGAATTGCATGGGTAGCCCCACGGAACTTGAAAGCCCCTACGCTCTGAAAGTTCTCACACTTAAAAAATATGGAGCATCCTAAAATACTGTTTATGCTTCGTGAGGTTAAAACCGGCGTTCTGTGTATGTGCTTCTCAATAAGAGAGTATGCTTTCTCTATATCGGTGATGTTTGGAATAGCTTGATTTGCGTTAACCATGATTGTTATTTTTTAGGTTCACTGGTTGTTTTGGTAATCTTTTTAAACTCTTTAAAACGGGCAAGTATTTGTTCGCGTATCTCGTAATCGGTTGAGTTTAGAATGTATTCCTCATCAAACTTAAGGAATTCAATGAATTTCTGTAACTGAATACCGGTTAAACCAGTTAGGTTGCTCACTATGCCCGCATTAAATTTCCTATCGGCAATTCGTTTTTTCCTATCCCTGTTAATGGCTTCGGTAAGCTTTTCGTTTTGTTTCTGATACCAATCCTTACCAAAGGTTAACCCCATGGTAGGAGGGGGCAAGGTAAGCAGGTTTAAGTCCTTGGTAATTCTCATAAAGTATAGCTGAATAAATTCATTCTGCACATCTTCCTTTGTTTTGGTCAATTTCAGACTGGCAAATTCGCGCAGAAACCTATCGTAGGTGCTAAAGCGTGAAATTTTAACCTCATCAATCTGGTAAACCTTCGGGGTAAGGGTTAGCTCGTAGAAAAGGGTATCCTTGCTAAACTGTCCCCAGTTTAAAACATGTTTGGTGTGATAGCCAATGGCGGTTATGCTAAGGCTATCGCCAACACTGAACGGGATGCTGAAGTAACCAAGTAAATCGGCGATGCAACCTTTTTTTTTGGTGATATTCAACACATGCGCAAGGCCCACCGGCTCGCGGGTGAAGTGATCGGTAACCCTGAAGTTAACTATTCGCAGCGAATCGGGCAACGGAATAAATACTTGTGCCCTAAGGGTATTCTTAGAGACTAAGATCGTTAGCACCGCAAACAGAACGAAAACCCTTTTCAAATCAATATATTTTCTCCAAATATAGCTCAACCAGTAAAACGAAAGCAATACCTATTATGGATTAGCTGAATTTAAGGGTAACGGTTTATATTCACGAAGTAGCCGACCGGTACTGAGCGAAGTAGAACTAAGGCGATTTCCCGAAGGGCAAGATAGTAGTGAGTAGTGAGTAGTGAGTAGCGAGTAGCGAGTAGCGAGTAGCAAGTAGTGGGTAGCGAGTAGCGGATAGTAAATAGAAAATAAGTCAAAGATATTAATGAATCCTGTATAAAAAGCCAAATTTCATTGGAAATGATGGTTCTCGAAAAGAACGCAAGAACTGCAAAGTGCTTAATTTCAGTGATTTAAATATGAAAAAGTGAAACGTTAAACGCCTAACATCAAACGTAAAACGTTAAACGCCTAACGTTTAACGACTCATGTTAAACGCCTTACACCTATGAACATTTTTAGACTGGGCTCATTAATTTGAGATTAATTAAAAAACTCGCTACTAACTACTATCTACTCACTACTGTTTAGAGTTTAGTATTTTTCCACCTCATTCTCGCTACTATATACTCGCTACTATGTTTTTTTTGCATTTTGCATTGAGCCTAACTCTGGGGTAATGATTGAATCAGCTCTTTTTCCACTTCGGGATATATTTCATCAATTTGCTTTTGTATTTCGATTGTTTTGCTTAATGCCGTTACAATACGGCAAAAGTGTGGCGCATCGTCGATGTTTTGGCCTTTTCGCTCTTTAAGATATTTCTGTAAAACCTGATACCCGCCAATGTGATAGTTCCAGACTTCCGGTGCTACGCCTTCAAAATACTTGTCTTTATTGATATAAATGCGTTGTTCATCTTCAATGTAAATTATCTCATCAATACGATCATTTGTGCCACTTCCCTGATATTTTGCAATAGGTTGATCGATTGCCGGGCTTTTGAGCAGATGCAGGTCTGCAAGCTGTTTTCCCAAATCACCCATTTTTTTGAATAGTTCATAGTTAGCGGTGAAGGGGATTCGAGGAAAATCTATCTTTAAAAACTCGGCATATTTTTCGCGGTACACATTGCTGTATAAGATACCATAAGTATAGTACAGGATTGTTTCGGGCGACGGTACCTCATTAAAAGTACTACTTAGCGTTTTAAATATTTTTTCATCAATATTTGCCTTGCGGGCATAGTATTCTGCTTCTGGTTCAAATATTAACATGGTAGAAATAGCATTTGACTTTTTTTCTCTTTTTTCAGGATAAAGGTATAAGGGAAATAAATAAGCAATGCCTTTATTACTGAGAGTTATTCTACTCTCAATAATATTTTCAGAAATAAAACAATGGTTGAAAATGCCTTCCGCCACTTGTCTAACAGAAATTAACCCAATATTTTTTTTCAACATGTGGCGCATGACTTCACGACGAGTCCTAAAAACAATATTATCTTGGTAATAAATTTGTCGAATATCAAATGGACGGTAGAGAATTTTAGTGAAGTATTTTTCCCAATCATCAACTTTTTGAAATAGTTTTCTTTGTTCAGTTAATTTCCATTGGTAGTTATCTTTTAATTTTAAACCTTCTCTTACTATTTCATCTGGTAAATCCATATTCCGAAACATCATTATTTTGTTTTTCAGGGAATGCTTTTCAAAATCGATGGCTAAATTGTCCCTTGCAGTTACTATCCCCGTCACATTTACTGGAAATATTTCATCAATTTTTTTCCATTCTAAATAATGTTTAATATGCGACGTATTTCGCGGAATAAAGAAATACCAAGGTGAAGCCGGTTTAATTTCCTGGTAATTTTTTGTGTCAAAATCGTTTTTATCAAGCCATTCGTATTTTTCTTCTCTTAATCCGTACAAATCCAGATGGAATACTTTTGGTTCTTTGGCTCTTTTGTTTTTAATAAATAGAGCAATTGCAACACCCTGGCGGATATCAAAAACATTCTCATCTTTGCCACCTTCTGGTGTAGTTTCTTTTTTCAGGCTGTTGCCGTGTAGATTGATGATGTAGATTTCGTCAAATGTTTTCATCAAGCTCTGTCGCATGCCCCGAAAAGTGGGGTTATCCAGGTAGCTGTGATTGGTAATCATACCCACAACGCCATAACCCGACTTCTGGATTTTCCATTGGGCAAATCGCAAAAACTTAACATAATCATCCTGAAGCCATAATTTTTTCTCACCCAATGGCTGTCCGTCAACCTTGTAGTAGCTTTGTGCACCGTCGATATCCTGTTTGAGCAAACGTTCCGTCCATTCATTGATGTTAGCGGAGATTCCGCTATAGGGCGGATTACCGAGTATAACCAGTATGGGCTGCTCTTTCTTCACCTTACCTGCCAGGTGGCTTTCGTCGCTCAATGACGAAAGTCCGGGAATGGCAATTTGTTCTATTTCTTCCATTTCCAGGGTATTGGTCAGGTAAAGCTTAAAGCGTTCATCATCAGCCATCTTGTAGCCGAACTCTTCCAAAATAAAACCTATCTTCAGATGTCCAATGGCATACGGCGCCATCATCAGCTCAAAAGAATGAAAATTTTGCAGAATGTGTTTTTTGATCCATTGATGTAAACCACCCGTGCCATACTTACTTTTAAATTCATCTACTGCCATACGAATGGCTTCGGCCGGAAAGGTTAGCGTGCCGCCAGCCGGATCGAGCAGCTTGACTTCTTCATTAGCAAGGCCATCGGACAGATTAAAATGCGATTTAAGAATGGAATGAATGGAACGGACAATATAGCCGACCACGGGTTCAGGTGTGTAGTAAACGCCTCGACGTTCACGAATATCCGGGTCATAAGTTGCCAGAAACGTCTCGTAAAAATGGATGATTGGGTCTTTGCCTTTTCCGGTGCGGTAGTATTCGTGCAGGATTTTATTGACATCGGCAACGTTTAGAATCTCGGCGATGTCGTCCACAATAATTTGGAGTGATTTAGGTGGGTCTTCGAGCGATATAAAACGGAACACGTCGCGCAAAATGCCAATGGTATGGGGAATAAAATCAAAAGCCAGCTTACGGGTAAACTCGCCGTTTGCCCTGCTTCGTGCGGCGAATAATCCATAAGTAATGGTTTGGGCGTAAATATCGGCGAACTGATTTTCGGTTAAAGTAGCGATGAGATATTTCTTAAAGGCTTCGTAAAAGCCAATAATTTGTTTATGACCTTTACTGCCATTTTCTTCCATTTCCACAGCAATTACTTCATCACGAAGAAATCGGGTGCGTTTGGCCAATTCTGTTGCCAGTGAACTTGCGGTTTGCACCTTGGGCAGGGAGAATGAAAAGAAATGATCAAAGAGTTCCTGAAATTTTTCAGTATTTTCTACTGGTGGTGCGGTTTGCAGTTTTTGAGCAATTACAGGTCGCCCGATCATTGCCTGCGCAATGCGCTGACCATCACGGTAAAGCCTGAATTCATAAAAATTAGTTAGAATGATATTTGGAAAAGTGGACACGTAGCGTTTTAGCTGTTCCGTTCCTTCGATGTAATCGAGATTTGCTACCGACGGATCCTTAGCCTCAATGTAACCGGTGATATGATTTTTGCCGTCCCAAACCCTAAAATCAGGATTTCCCGCTTCGGTTTTTTTGGGAAGAATAGTTACATCAACATTTTTGATATTTTTGATTTCAGCATACTGTTTAACCAGTGATTCAAGATGTTTGTAGTAGCTTTCCTCACGGGCATCACCGCGTTGAGATGTTTCGGTGAGATTTTTCAGGTATTGTTCCAGTAGTTTCTCCATTAATCACAATCTTTTTTGTAGTATTTATATAGATTCAAAACTCTTTACCTAATCATAGTATAATCTATTGCAAATTTATAGATTAATATTATACTTCCGCAAATCAGGTTCTTCTCTTTTGAAAAAGAAAAGAATTAAATCAACTTTGCTGAAATATAATATAAAGCCATCAGCGTTTTTTTGATTATTGCTTTTACCCTTTTAAAATTGAACAATATCTCTTTCTGCTTCTATATATATTTCATCAATTTGCTTTTGTATTTCGATTGTTTTGCTTAATGCTGTTACAATACGGCAAAAGTGAGGGGCATCATCCATGTTTCGGCCCTTGCGCTCTTTAAGATATTTCTGTAAAACCTGATATCCGCCGATGTGATAGTTCCAGACTTCCGGTGCTACGCCTTCAAAATACTTGTCTTTATTGATATAAATGCGTTGTTCATCTTCAATGTAAATTATCTCATCAATACGATCATTTGTGCCACTTCCCTGATATTTTGCAATAGGTTGATCGATTGCCGGGCTTTTGAGCAGATGCAGGTCTGCAAGCTGTTTTCCCAAATCACCCATTTTTTTGAATAGTTCATAGTTAGCGGTGAAGGGGATTCGAGGAAAATCTATCTTTAAAAACTCGGCATATTTTTCGCGATATACATTGCTGTATAAGATGCCATAAGTATAGTACAGTATTGTTTCAGGCGATGGTACCTCATTAATAGTATCACTTAGCGTTTTAAATATTTTTTCATTAATATTTACCTTGCGGGCATAGTATTCTGCTTCTGGTTCAAATATTAACATGGTAGAGATAGGATTTGACTTTTTCCCCCTTTTTTCTGGATAGAGGTATAAGGGGAATAAATAGTTAATATCTAGAGAAGTTATTGAGGTTGCGCCGGATATTAATTTATCAGAAACAAAAGCAAAATTCCATTTATCTGAACTCCTTGATCTTCTTATTGTTATTAATCCAATATTTTCTTTCAGCATGTGGCGCATAACTTCATTTCGCATGCGTTCAATAACTGCTTGATGGTAAAATATATATCTCTTATCAAATGGACGGTATAGTATCTCCATAATGTTTTCATCAACATAGCTGATTTTTGCGATTTCGTTCCGTGCCTTATCAATTTTCCAATTCGATTTTTCTTTTAAATTAAATGCACGTAAAATAATTTCATCTGCTTGGGAAAAATTTTGAAATTGAAGTATCCTATTTTTTAATTCTCTTTTATCAAAACTTATCACAAAGTTGTCTCTTGATGTTACAATTCCCACGCTGTTTACAGGAAAAATTTCATTGATCTGCCACCATTTCAAGTATTGTTTTATATTTTCCGTATCGCGTTTTACTAAAAAGTAGTAAGGACTTTGCGGTTCTATCTTTATATAATTCTCTTTTGAGAAACCATTGTTGTCAAGCCATTCGTATTTTTCTTCTCTTAATCCGTACAAATCCAGATGGAATACTTTTGGCTCTTTGGCCTTTTTGTTTTTAATAAACAGGGCAATTGCCACACCCTGGCGGATATCAAACACATTCTCATCCTTGCCACCGTCTGGTGTGGTTTCTTTTTTCAGGCTGTTGCCGTGCAAATCTATGATGTAGATTTCGTCAAATGTTTTCATCAAACTCTGTCGCATGCCTCGAAAAGTGGGGTTATCCAGGTAGCTGTGATTGGTAATCATACCCACAATGCCATAACCCGACTTTTGAATTTTCCATTGTGCAAATCGCAAAAACTTAACATAGTCATCCTGTAACCATTTTGGGTTTTTCTCGCCCAATGGCTGTCCGTCCACCTTGTAGTAGCTTTGTGCACCGTCGATATCCTGTTTGAGCAAACGTTCCGTCCATTCATTGATATTAGCAGAGATTCCGCTATAGGGCGGATTACCGAGTATAACCAGTATGGGATGCTCTTTCTTCACCTTACCTGCCAGGTGGCTTTCGTCGCTCAATGACGAAAGTCCGGGAATGGCAATTTGTTCTATTTCTTCCATTTCCAGGGTATTGGTCAGGTAAAGCTTAAAGCGTTCATCATCAGCCATCTTGTAGCCGAGTTCTTCCAAAATAAAACCTATCTTCAGATGTCCAATGGCATACGGCGCCATCATTAGCTCAAACGAATGGAAATTAGCCAGAATGTGTTTTTTGATCCATTGATGTAAACCGCCCGTGCCATACTTACTTTTAAATTCATCTACTGCCATACGAATGGCTTCGGCCGGAAAGGTTAGCGTGCCTCCAGCCGGATCGAGCAGCTTGACTTCTTCATTAGCAAGGCCATCGGCCAGGTTAAAATGCGATTTAAGAATGGAATGAATGGAACGGACAATATAGCCAACCACGGGTTCAGGTGTGTAGTAAACGCCTCGACGTTCACGAATATCCGGGTCATAAGTTGCCAGAAACGTCTCGTAAAAATGGATGATCGGGTCTTTGCCTTTTCCGGTGCGGTGGTATTCGTGAAGGATTTTATTTACATCGGCAACGTTTAGAATCTCCGCGATGTCGTCCACAATAATTTGGAGGGATTTCGGCGGTTCTTCCAGCGATATAAAACGGAACACATCGCGCAAAATACCAATGGTATGGGGAATAAAATCAAAAGCCAGTTTACGGGTAAACTCGCCGTTTGCCCTGCTTCGTGCGGCGAATAATCCATAAGTAATGGTTTGGGCGTAAATATCGGCGAACTGATTTTCGGTTAAAGTAGCGATGAGATATTTCTTAAAGGCTTCGTAAAAGCCTATAATTTGTTTATGACCTTTGCTGCCATTTTCTTCCATTTCCACAGCAATTACTTCGTCGCGGAGGAATCGGGTGCGTTTGGCCAATTCTGTTGCCAGAGAACTTGCGGTTTGCACTTTGGGCAGGGAGAATGAAAAGAAATGATCAAAGAGTTCCTGAAATTTCTCAGTATTTTCTACAGGTGGTGCGGTTTGCAGTTTTTGAGCAATTACAGGTCGCCCAATCATTGCCTGGGCAATACGTTCTCCATCACGGTAAAGCCGGAATTCATAAAAATTAGTTAGAATGATATTTGGGAAAGTGGATAGGTAGCGTTTTAGCTGTTCCGTTCCTTCGATGTAATCGAGATTTGCTACCGACGGATCCTTAGCCTCGATGTAACCGGTGATATGATTTTTGCCGTCCCAAACCCTAAAATCAGGATTTCCCGCTTCGGTTCTTTTGGGAAGAATAGTTACATCAACATTTTTGATATTTTTGATTTCAGCATACTGTTTAACCAGCTCCTCAAGATGTTTGTAGTAGCTTTCCTCACGGGCATCACCGCGTTGAGATGTTTCGGTGAGATTTTTCAGGTATTGATCAAGCAAATCTTTCATGGTTAAAGTCAATTCTAAATCGAATTAGGTGATACAAAATAGTCATTTTTCCCAAAATATCTGTAATAAGTTTTCAGATATTTTTTTTGTGTAAAAGTACGGATGAAGTGATATGTATGTTTATTGATGTATGCTTGTAAATGCTCGGTATGATGATGTAATCCTATTATCCAGCCCTTAAAATTCATAATTGTTAATCAGTGTTTTACCCATAATTGTACTGCTTAATGTCAGAACTCATGACTTAACAGCAAAATAAAATGTCGCACGTTTACATAAAATTAGTTAATATATAGGTAAAAGAAAAAACAC
>DFYV01000015.1 GCA_002383425.1 Bacteroidales bacterium UBA4073
TTCACGATTCACGTTTCACGTTTAACTTTTAACTTTAACCTTAGCTTAGCCTATCATTTTTCGGATTAAATTTGAATTCATAAACTTTATGGTATGGATAGCAAGCAAGCTCTGAAGCGGATAGTTTACCTGCGAGGCGAGTTGAATAGGCATAACTACCTTTACTATGTAAAGGCTCAACCTGAAATTAGCGATTACGATTACGATCAGCTTTTACGGGAACTTATTGAGTTAGAGAGACAATTCCCGGAATATGACGATCCCAACTCGCCGTCGCGTCGTGTGGGTAGCGATATATCCAATGAATTTGTTCAGGTGCGGCACAAATACCCTATGCTTTCGTTAGCCAATACATATTCATTTGCCGAGCTCACCGATTTTGATAACCGAATACGTAAGGCCTTGCCTGATCCCTATGAGTATGTGTGCGAGCTAAAGTTCGATGGAGTTGCTATTGGGCTTACATACAGGAATGGAAGGCTGGTTCAGGCTGTAACCCGTGGCGATGGAACCGTTGGCGATGATGTTACCACCAATGTCAGAACCATCAGAGCCATACCCCTTGAACTTCACGGCACCGGTTATCCCGACGAATTTGAAATTAGGGGTGAAATATTCTTACCCCGTAGCGTTTTTGATGATTTAAATCGTGAACGCGAGGAAATTGGCGAAACCCCATTCGCCAACCCCAGGAATGCAGCAGCTGGTACTCTAAAACTTCTTAATTCAGCCGAAGTCGCACGGCGTAAGCTCGACTGTACCCTGTACTACCTTTTGGGCGAAAACCTGCCTGCCGATAATCACTACAAAAACATGCTAAAAGCCAAGGAGTGGGGCTTTAAGGTATCGGAACATATAACCTTATGCTCTAACCTATCCGAAGTTTTTCACTTCATCGAACATTGGGAAAAGGCCCGGAAAAAATTGCCTTTTGATACCGATGGTGCTGTAATTAAAGTTAATAGTTACCGCCAGCAAAATCTACTTGGACTCACCGCTAAAACCCCAAGGTGGGCTGTCGCATTCAAGTATAAACCCGAAAGGGTTTCAACTGAATTGCTTTCAGTCGATTTTCAGGTTGGACGTACTGGTGCCATTACGCCGGTAGCCAACCTTAAACCGGTAAAGTTAGCAGGTACTACCGTCAAACGCGCCTCGCTGCATAATGCCGATCAAATTAAGCTGTTGGATATTCGGGTAGGCGACTGGGTTTTTGTTGAAAAGGGTGGCGATATAATCCCTAAAATAGCTGGCGTTGACCAGTCGAAACGTACACTTTTTAGTCAACCCGTTGAATTTCCTACTCTGTGCCCCGAATGCGGTACACCATTGGTGCGTCCTGAGGGTGAGGCTCGGCATTTCTGCCCAAACCAGTACGGTTGTCCGCCCCAGATAAAGGGTAGAATTGAGCATTTTATAAGTCGAAAAGCCCTTAATATTGATGGTTTGGGTGAGGAAACAGTAGCCTTGCTTTTCGATAAAAACCTGATACGCGATGCCGCCGACCTTTACACCTTAACCCGCGACCAGCTTTTAGCGCTTGAACGTTTTGCCGATAAATCGGCCGATAATACAATCAAAAGTATCGAGAAATCAAAGACAGTCCCATTTCCCCGTGTCCTTTATGGAATAGGTATTCGCTATGTAGGCGAAACCACCGCAAAAAAGTTAGCTCAGCATTTTGGCAGTATCGACTCATTGGCTGCTGCTACTGTTGAACAACTTATTGAGGTAGAGGATGTTGGCGAACGAATTGCTTTAAGTATTGTCGATTTCTTCGGCGACGAACGTAATAGAGTTTTCATTGATAAGCTAAAACACGCGGGCGTTCAGCTGGCAATTAAAGCAAGTGATAGTGAAACCATTTCTGATAAGCTGAAAGGGATGACAGTGGTAATATCGGGAACATTCTCACGAATTTCGCGCGATGAACTCAAGGAGCTCATAGCCCGCCATGGTGGCAGGAATGCCAGCTCTATTTCCGCATCTACTTCGCTTCTGGTGGCAGGTGACAATATGGGGCCTTCAAAGCTCGAAAAAGCTAACCGGTTAGGCATTAAAATTATTGGCGAAGACGAATTCTTTGCCATGATACAGGATTAGCTACAGTTCCATTTTTGTTTGGTTATATTTTTTTGTAAAATTGCAGTTCATCTTAAATATAGTTAGATGTTCGATAATTTTAAGTATAGGAAGTCGCTAAAGGAACTTGAACGCATGTCCAAATTCCTGAATCGTCAACGGCAAATATTTAACCTAACCACTGCCCGCCAAATTGGTATAGTTTTCAACCTTTCCGATTCAAAAGTTTTTGACGCTGTTGTAGGACTAAAATCGATGCTTAATAGTATTTTAATATCTACCGAAGCCATTGGGTTTTACAACGATAATGAAATTCCACAGCTTTATACCATGGAGCCAGGCATTAAAGTTTTTTCAAAACATGAGCTCAATTGGTATAAGAAACCCCAAAGCCTAATTGTTGATGAGTTTACAGCTAAAGATTTTGATATACTCATTGACTTAACGCAGGAAGAGGTTTTGCCTCTACAGTGGGTTTCAACCCTTTCGAGGGCAAAGTTTAAGGTTGGCGCTCTTAATTACTTCAATAACCCATTCGATTTGATTGTTACGGTCGATAAATCGTTAGGTGTGGAGTATCTTACCCATCAGATATACAGTACCTTAGAGGTTTTGAATAATCGTTTTGCCCAGCAAACCGTTTAAAAAAATTTATATGGATACCGAAAAATTCAGAGGTTTAGGGGTGGCCATGGTAACCCCTTTCAAGGACAATCTTCAAATAGATTATTCGGCTCTCGATAAGTTGATTGATTTTTTATTGAGTAATGGTGTAAACTTTCTGGTTGTTCAGGGCACCACTGCCGAAACCGCCACATTAACCGATAATGAAAAGCGCCAACTGGCCGATTACATCATAAAAAAGGTAAACCGCAGGGTGCCCATAGTACTCGGAATTGGTGGTAACGACACGCAAAAGGTTATTGAAACATATAAAAATTTCGACCTAACAGGGGTTGATGCCATACTCTCGGTTACACCTTACTATAATAAACCCACACAAAAGGGACTATACCTGCATTTTAAAGCCATAGCTGAGGCTACCCGGTTACCCCTGATAGTTTACAATGTACCCGGACGTACAGGTGTAAACATGACTGCTGAAACTACCCTTAAACTCGCCCATGATTTTCAGGGTAAGATAATTGGAGTGAAGGAAGCATCGGGCAACCTAAACCAGATGGCGTACATTCTACGCGACAGACCTGACGGCTTCCTGGTGCTTTCGGGCGACGATGGCTTAACATTGCCCCAAATGGCAATGGGAGCCGATGGTGTTATCTCGGTGGTGGGTAACTGCGCACCCGCACAGTTTTCCCGCATGGTAAACCTCGCCCTGCAAGGTAAATTCACCGATGCAGCTGCTTTACATCTCAGCCTTATTGAGCTAATTGATCTGCTTTTTATTGAGGGTAATCCCGGCGGGGTAAAAGCAGCCCTTAATGCCTTGGGTATTATTGAAAATGTGCTACGGCTGCCCCTTGCACCAATTGGCGACAACACCTTTGAAAAGATCAGGAATGCTTTGAAGATTTTATAGTAATGAGCCCAGTCTAAAAAGAAAATTTTTGTTTAACGCAGAGTTCACAGAGGAAACGCAGAGAACCCCCTATACACTTCGCTACGGGGCAGGCGGGGCAGGCACAGAGTCAGTATTTAAAAGAGAGTAGAAGTGATGATTAGCAGATTAGTGTTGATGTGATTATTAAAAGATAATTATCACATTATTACATCAAAACATCAACCGTGAATCGTGAA
>DFYV01000113.1 GCA_002383425.1 Bacteroidales bacterium UBA4073
AATTACGTCAATTTATTTTACGATTAAAACTTTGGAAAATATTGATTCTCAAGCATGGATCAGAAGTTCTGAAATATGGTAAAGACATCTTTCCTTAATAATGTTAAAAATTTACGGGGTAAATTTGCAGGATATAACGGGGTTAATAAAGTGCATTTTCTCCTGGCAACCATTCCTGCTTGTTCCTTCTGCAATATTAGATGCAACTGATACTGCTGCTCTATTTATTTACAGTACAAGAGCATACATTTCATTTGAGGGAAAAGAACTGCTTAACCTATAAATATCATTTACCAGCTCTTTTGAAAGCTGATAAATTTCCATCATC
The DNA here is from genome assembly GCA_002383425.1 of Bacteroidales bacterium UBA4073. GTDB lineage: Bacteria > Bacteroidota > Bacteroidia > Bacteroidales > Tenuifilaceae > Tenuifilum. The sequence goes on from DFYV01000113.1 coordinate 329, forward strand.
TGAAAACTAAAATACAACATATAAACTACATTTTATCTACATTTTTATCTACATATTAACAAATTGCAAGTTATCATTAAATTCGTGCTAGAACCACGCGTTTAAGATTCCTTAAAGTTGTTTTCAACGGGGGAAATATTGCAATAAAGTCAAGAGTTCTGAAATCAATTCATTTTCTTCTTTGGCTTAAATATACGAAGGAATCGTTTAACGAACCTACGCATAAAAGACGTAGCAATTTGATTGCCAATCAGAAAATATGCAAACAATGTAGGATTACTCTTCGATGCCATTGCATACTCTTCAGCCATAAAGGCAAGATAGATAGGACGATTTGTTAATTTTTGAATATTACGGACTCCCGACCTGGGAGAAATTCGTTTTTTCACTTTTACCCTGTTCAGGTCAACCATTGAGAAAATGTAATTCTTCGACAAATTCTTAATAATAAGAATGTTTCCAGGACTTAGATCACTATGCCAGATTCCGGCAGGATGAACTTTGGTAGCCATAAAACGGGCAAATCCACCCAATATTTCTTTGGCTTCAGAATGATCCCCCTTTATAATATCCGATAACGTAAAATCGTATCGCTGATATAAGGATACATAGTAGCTGGTTTTCAAGATACCCAATCTCCCTTTAACTTCCACATAGCCAAACGGATACGGCGTATCAATGCCTTTTTCAATGAGTAACCTTGCCAGGTGATATGACCTTTCAGCCTTTGAACGTCTGAACCATGAATACATGAAACGGTTAAAAACAGTAACTTTATTAAATGCTTTGACGCACAGTTCGAGCCCACCATAATTTATGATCTTAATCTCATTACGGTCGTTTTTGATGGTTGTACCTTCATTACGGAAAGTTTCCGGAAGGTTCTCCATAAAATGCGTCAATTCGCTTTTATCGGTATGAAATTTCACTTTCTGAATAGACATACGAAATGGATTTCAGTTAATACTTTACCTTGGTTCTAAACCTAAACATATTAAATTACTCCGCATTATCAGCAATTAACAGGGCATGTTTTCAATTAATCTCATTGCCTTGCAAACTACAAATTTAAAAAAACCATTAATGTACTTTTTTGAAGGAGTAGAGGGTTAAATTTCTCAAGCAAAGTGAAAGAATAAAATCTTTACCTTAGTTCTGATGAAAGAAAAATTTAATTTTACCTATTCCTCAAAAAAAGTAACATCATGAAACATTTATACTACTTTTAGTTAACCCCATTAAATAAAAATGTCTTTGGCATTTCCCCTGAAATCAATTCAGGATTTAACGGGATCAACTATAAACAGCTATGTCGTTGGGACTGACCTTTAAATTCATTCTTTTGCCTTACAATTTTTGCGATTCTGTTCCGTACTGGTATAAACAAAGAGCAAAGGTACATAATTTCTGCATTGCATAAACAGGAGTACAAGCAAAAAATTGCAGCAACTATTGTTAAGTGCAAAAGTACCGTTTCATGATAACTTCATTATAATTGAAGTGCTTGTAGGGTGAGCATTGCTGGGAACTTGCTCAACGTAAATGTGAACAAAAACATCAAACGAAACTTAAAAGTGCTTTTCACTCAACAGGAGAAAATATTTGATCGTATCGGTTTTAGTGCCATTAACGAAGATATTTTCCGGCATCTGGTAATATCACGGTTTACTTTTCATTTGAGTAAGCAAAAGACCATCGATTACCTTTACCTGTATCAATATCTTTACAATGTCTATTACAAAAATATCAGGAGTAACCCGAAAGGATAGTGGGAGCAGGTACGCTTCGCTAATGTACGTCCAACCCAATAGTCATTACTTTCTACTTACATCCTATCCAAACGGGGGGATAATGTTAACTTGTCATGACGTTATCGTGAGCTGCCAATTCTTTTTGAACAATTCATTTTGCTCTTAAATGATTAATGAGTCCAATCTAAAAAGCCAATATTCATTAGAAATGATGAGTCCAGTCTAAAAAGGNNTTGGCCTTTTTTGACTGGACTCAATGATGTTTACCGTAAAAAACGCCAGAAACGCAATGCGCTTATTTCCAGTTATTTATAAATACACCTCAAACCTCACCCCTCATATGCCTTTTGCGTGTAAACTTTTTAGACTGGGCAAATTAATTATTTCAATTTTTTGCTGAAACCAAATAGTAATCCTTAATAAGTCTGTTTTTTTTACTTTGTCGATAATTCATGTTTATTCTGTAAAGTTTACTAAAATTATGGGAAGGAAAAATTGATTGTAATCTGGTTGAATCTTCAATATTTACAATTAATCCAAATCTTTTGTCATCAGGGATTGACGTATTATTTTGAGGCGGGTAAATTGGGATTGGCTTGCCAAAATCCCAAACTATTTCAGGAGCTATATCAGTAAGCCTATAGGTATTAATTTTAAGCTGTTTTTCTATCTCACGTGCCTTTCCGGCAGAGGCATAATTGGGGTTTGTAAAGAATTCGCCTGACATTGGCAATGCACCAATCACAATAATGATAAATATTGCAATGGAGGCTCTAAACACTTTACCAAAATCATGGCGTGTTAACCCTTTAACTATTAAGAAAGAACATACTAGTATTAAGAAAGATGATAAAACGTAAATAAACAGATGATCTTTTAAGCCTTCTTTTAAAAGGAAAAACAATACAAAGGGATAAGTAATTCCTACCAAGGCTATTATTCCATAAGAAATATAAACCAAAATATTCTCACTTTTTGTAGTACCATGACCAAAACTCTTCAATAGATAATCAATATAGAAACCCGTTGTTAAGGCAAGTGGTATTAGTGCTGGTACTAAGTACCGAACTTTTTTTTCTGGAATTGCTGAAAGTAGAATAACCGAAATGATTGTCCAAAGTATGGCAAAACGATATGCCCTTAGGTCGCAAACCCGTTTCCTTAAATAGGGATAAACCAATGAAATAAGCGATGGAACTGTCCAAAGTCCACTCTGTATAAAAAAGTTCCAGTAGTAGTAAAATGGTTTTACCTCATAATTGTTCCAGTTAGATATCTCGCGGGTAGCTATTATCCTAAAATATTCCGAATCGTTTAATCGTACATAGATAAACCATGATAAGCCAATAACCAGCCCCAATAGAACCATCTGCAATAAATAAATTCCCTTTCCTTTAAGAGTTGTTCTATAATTAATTATATAGCTAAACAAAAAAGGTAAAAATAAAGCATAGAATGATACGGGTCCTTTACTTAAAATGGAAAACCCAAGAAAAATTCCGGAAAGCATACTGTTCAATAGTAGATTTTTATTCTCTTTTAAGACTTTCCATAGAAAATAAATACTTACGAACATAAAGCTGTGGGTGTACATATCCCACTGGTTATCTCTACCTGCAAAAAATATATAGAATGAGGTTATTAAGATTACCGAGTTGTAAAAACTGTGCTTAGTACTTAAACCTAACTCTTTTGAAAAAAAGAAAAACGTAAAAACCAACAGAAATGTTATAAGCACTACTGGAACCCTCAAAGCAAAAAGGGAATCAAAGCCAAAAATACTTCCTGCTAATGCGGTTAACCATGTTGGTAATGGAGGTTTCTGGTAACGAGGTTCTCCATTTAAGGTAGTAAGCAGGTATTCATTATTTTGAACCATCTCCCTGGCAGTGATAAAATTGCGTGCTTCCATAATATTAACTTCAATTTTATCTAGCCCTGAGAACAATAAAAGACCTGTTACTATAAATAAGATCAATTCATACTTATAATGAAATATTCGACGCTTCATATCTTTAATATACCTTGAATACATTTCCCAATCCAAATTCAAACAAAAGAACTATATCTAACCTAAAGATTCCATAAATAAAGATCAACGAAGAGCCAATTAAACTTATAATCCAGAATTCTCATACTAAGTATAGTCTCCCAAATACGTTTTCTTAAACTGCTGTCTCCAAACCGCAAACAATTACCGGCATATCACTTACTTTGCTTTAAAGCAAATCAACTATGAGTCCAGTCTAAAAAGGTAGTCNNCCTCGCAATGACGCGTTTGCTTTTGACCTTTTTTGACTGGACTCAACTATAATATAAGATGTACTTAAACCAGACATAATTACCCTGTGCTCAAATCCAAACGCATATAATACGCAAAAACTACGACTTTTTCTCCTGAACAATACCAAGGCGGCTCGCTGTTCGTTCGGGTACGTAAATCACTAACCGCTGGCCCACCCTTATAAGGTTTCCGCGAAGATTATTCCACTCCTTGAGCTGACGTACCGTAACGTTATAGCGCTCGGCTATGATGCCTAAAACATCTCCCTGTTTTACCTTATACACAAACCGAATAGAACCTGGCGGAACATTGTACTGGTACGATGCGGTGTAGCTTGAAGGGTTTGCCAGAATCTTCTGGTTAAAGAATATGCTATCCTTGTAAGCGTAAATCTCTTTTTCCCTATCAAGGAACGCTCCAACCATCTCATTAGGTAACCTGAGCACGTACGATTTTCCCTTTGCAGGAATTATATCGATTTTATACTGCGGGTTTAAATCGCGAAGCAACTCAACGGGGTAATCGAGCACCTCGGCAATTTGCTGCAAATGCAGCATGTCGTTTACCATGATGGTATCGGTTGCTGGTGGAAGTGTAATGGGTTTTGGCTGCATGTTATGTTCCTTGTAAAAGTAATAGGTATAGCTTGCGGCGATGAATGCAGGCACATATCCACGGGTCTCGCGGGGTAGGTAGTAGTATATGTCCCAGTAGTTACGTTTCCCGCCCGAACGTCTTATGGCTTTATTTACATTGGCTGGGCCACAGTTGTATGCAGCAATAACAAGGGTCCAGTCGCCATAAATGGCGTAAAGGTCTTTTAGAAAACGACACGCAGCATGGGTAGCAGCCAGTGGGTCGCGTCGTTCATCGATGTACGAGTTTATGGTTAAGCTATACATTCGTCCTGTTCCGTACATAAACTGCCAAAGGCCTGTGGCCCCTGCTCTTGAAACGGCACGGGGGTTTAAAGCCGACTCAATGACAGGTAAAAACCGGAGTTCCTGGGGTAGCTGGTACATGTCGAGTATTTCCTCTATCATGGGGAAATAGTAATCGGTTAAACCCAGCATTACCTCAACCCTATCGCGTTTTTTTTCGGTGTAAGCTTTTATAAAATTTCTAATAATACTATTATATGGCAAATCAATTAACGAATTAATGCTTTGCAAGCGTTTAATGTAAAAGGAATCGGGCAATTCAGGCCCTTCGATGGTATCGTCTTCAATACCACTTACCAAATTATTATCTTCGTTGGGTTGCTGGATATACCACTGGTAAAGTAGGCTATCCATTTGGTCGATGTGCCGTTGCTCATTGGTCGAATCAGGATCTAAAAGCTGCTTTTCAACCTGACCGTGGGCTACAGAATTAACAATTAAAATAAAATAAATTCCCGTCAAAAAATATCGCATCATCTTCATCAAATTCAAATTTATGAACAAACGTAAGTAAATTAATAAAAAAAACAACAATAGAAAACATTAAAGTTTTATAAATTGATTGAATTAGTCTTTTCAAAATGTAAAAATGCAAAACATTACTGAATCATGGACGTTATCATTTTGGCCAGATCGGTTGGTTCTAAACTATCGGCATCAACGATGATTTGGGCTTTTTCGTAGTATTTTTTTCGTTCGTCGAGGACACGGATAATGTAGTCGTTCAACTCCTCCCGGGTTTTACCCCAAAGTAAAGGCCTGTCGATTTTTGATTCAACCAGCCTGGCCACCAGGGTGAAAACCTCAAGCCTAAGGTAAACGGTTATGCCGTGGCGATTCATGTAGTCGATATTGTTATAGAAGCACGACGTACCACCACCCGATGAAATCACAAAATCGCCATTAAACGAGCAAACCTCCTTTAGCGCCTCATTCTCTATAATCCGAAAATGCTCTTCACCCCTGGTTTCGAAAATCTGTTTAATTGTCCTTTTATGCTTGGTTTCAATGTACTCGTCTAAATCGAGAAAATAGTATCCCAGAACTTTGGACAACTCCATGCCTACTGTTGTTTTACCACTCGACATAAATCCAATGAGGAAAATCTTCATGATTTGTTAGTATTATCCTACTTAATCAATTTAAAATATCTAATTATCAACACTTTACTAAAAACATCTAAGTAAAAATCAAAGGTATAAAAAAGAGTGTAAAGCATGCTGTTGACCATTTAAAATTCTAAGTTCATTTGTTCAGCCGATGTGCTTACGTCATTGCTATTGGGTTCTGGGCTTGGTAAAATGTTGATTTCATCATCATATACTGATTTTTCCTTTTCTAATGGTTCAACGAACTCAACCCGCTTAACATCGAAAGTGGTAAGCCTCTTACCTTTAGCCCTGAATCCTTTTACGGCAATAAAAGCATCTACATCGATATTCTCGGGCATGCGTTTTGCATGTTTGCCGCCAAATACAATTTTCAGGGATGGAAAAAGGTCTGCGTTCAGGGCTATGAACCTTGAGCCATTCTCGTCGGGTAAAATGGATTGTGTTTTCTCGGTCGGTTCAAAACGGAACCGTTTGAGGTAGTAATGCTTTTGCTCACCATCGAAGTAAACAGCCGAAAACACCTTATTAGGGTTGAATTTTTCAACCAGTAAGGGTTGAACATTAAACCTGAGGGAGTAATTGGTGCTGGCCATGAAGTAGGAGCCATCGGGGTTTACAACAAGCACGCGATCATTGGGCATGAACTCGCCAAGGAATTCTCCTTGCCCCTCATTGTTCAGCTTCATTACCTCGGAATCGTACCATACCTTAACGCCCTCAACGGCACCAGCCATCTTCTCCTTAAGTAAAATCTTATGAATGGCATAACGGGTAAAGATATTACCCTGAGAGCCCCGACCCTTAATGGCAAGCTGGCTGAAATCGAGTTCAAGTATAAGGTTTCGGAGCCGTGGTCGTGGTTTCAGGTAAACCTTAAGCACTTCGGTTTCCCCATTTGGATTTGCCGTTAACCACAGGATCTGTGAACCGGGTGTACCCCTGGTTAGGTCATACTCCTTATCGCGGGTGGTGCCGTTAATGGCGCAGCGTTTCATCATGATATCGCCATTAAGGCCATCGCGGTAAAGTACATTGTACGTAGTTCGGGTATCGTTTTTCCTGTAAACTCCAACATGCACAATGTCCTTCCCAAAGAAATCCTTTTCCTGCACCTTTCGGATGTAATACTTTCCGTTACGAAGAATCACGATAATATCGTCAATATCGGAGCAATCGGAAACGAATTCATCCTTTTTAAGGGCTGTGCCAACAAAGCCTTCTGCCCTGTTTACGTAAAGTTTTTGGTTGGCAACAACCACCTTGGTTGCCACAATGGTATCGAAGCTGCGGAGCTCGGTTTTGCGATCTCTGCCCTTGCCAAACTTCTTTTTGATTTGCTGGTAGTATTCGATAGTGTAGGCCACAATATTGGCCAGATTAAGCTTAACCTGTTCCATCTCGGCTTCTACTGCCTTAATATGCTCATCGGCTTTTTTTATGTCAAACTTCGATATTTTGCGAACGGGCTTTTCGGTAAGCTTGAGTATATCGTCGCGGGTTATTGCACGGCGTAATAGCTTGCGGTAAGGGTCAAAACCACGCTCAATGGCATCAATAACCAAATCCCATGTTTCGGTATCCTTCTCTAACTCACGATAGATACGTTCCTCAAAAAAAATCTTTTCCAGCGATGAGTAGTGCCATTCCTCTTCGAGTTCAGAGAGCCTGATGTTGAGCTCCATGGTAAGGAGAAGTTTAGTCCGATCGACCGAAGCCCGTAATATATCCTTAACGCCCATAAAGCGGGGTTTATCCTCATAAATAACGCACGAGTTGGTTGAAATGGACAATTCACAATCGGTAAAGGCGTAAAGGGCATCGATGGTCATGTCGGGGTTGGCCTCGGGGTAGAGGTGGATGAGTATCTCAACGTTTTCGGCTGTGTTATCGTCAATCTTTTTAATCTTGATTTTACCCTTATCCACAGCTTTTAGAATTGAATCGATAAGTGACGAAGTGGTTTTTCCGTAAGGGATTTCGGTTATGGTCAGGGTTTTCCTATCAACCTTCTGGATGCGAGCTCGCACTTTAACTGTTCCTCCGCGAAGGCCATCGTTGTAACGGCTGCAATCGGCTAAACCGCCAGTTGGGAAGTCGGGGTACAGCTCAAAATCCTTACCTTTAAGATAGCTAATGGCAGCATCGATTAGCTCATGGAAGTTGTGTGGTAGGATTTTGGAGGCTAAGCCAACGGCAATCCCTTCAACCCCTTGAGCTAAAAGTAAAGGGAACTTAACCGGTAAGGTAACGGGTTCCTGGTTTCGGCCATCGTAGCTGAGCATCCACTCGGTGGTTTTGGGATTGAAAGCTACCTCAAGCGCCAATTTGGAAAGCCTGGCCTCGATGTAACGGGGAGCAGCAGCGCCATCACCAGTTAGAATATTGCCCCAGTTTCCCTGGGTATCAATTAACAGGTCTTTTTGTCCGAGCTGAACAAGGGCCTCCCCAATTGAAGCATCGCCATGCGGGTGATACTGCATGGTGTAACCAATAATATTGGCCACCTTGTTGTAGCGGCCATCGTCGAGCCTCTTCATGGCATGAAGGATTCGGCGTTGAACAGGTTTTAACCCATCGTCAAGATGTGGGACGGCACGTTCCAGTATAACATAGGAGGCATAATCCAAAAACCAATCCTTATACATTCCGGAGATATGAGTCTTTTTGGCTGCATCACCGGTAATTCTTTCAATTTTAGCATGTAGTTCGGGCGAAACGGGTTTCCCCTCGCCTTCGCTTAACAGCTCATCCGCTTCAAAATCGTCCAATCGCATGGTCAAGAGCTATTGAAGGTTGATATTTATGCTACCAGGTTCTTACTATCGTTGTTGTGCTGAACCTCATCATCGATGTTTATTTCATCGACTTTAGGGGGAGGTTCCTCATCAATAATATCTTCCTCAATTCTTAGGTTATTGATGATAAAGTCCTGACGGTCGGGAGTATTCTTACCCATGTAGAATTCCAGCAGGTCTTGTATCTGGTCTTCCTTGGTCAGGCGAACGGGATCGAGCCTGATGTTTTGACCAATAAAGTTCTTAAACTCATCGGGCGAAATCTCACCTAATCCTTTGAACCTTGTTATTTCAGGGTTTGGTCCGAGTTCGGCAATTGCTTTTTCTTTTTCTTCGGGTGAGTAACAGTAAACCGTTTTCTTCTTGTTACGTACCCGGAATAGTGGGGTTTGGAGTATGTAAAGATGCTCCTGGCGGATTAATTCGGGAAAGAACTGAAGGAAAAAGGTGATGAGCAAGAGCCTTATGTGCATGCCATCAACATCGGCATCGGTAGCAATAACAATGCGGTTATAGCGGAGGTTTTCCATATCCTCCTCAATATCGAGGGCGGCCTGCAACAGGTTAAACTCTTCGTTCTCGTAAACTATTTTTTTTGTTAACCCGTAAGTGTTAAGAGGCTTACCCCTGAGGGAGAAAACCGCCTGGGTGTTAACATCGCGCGACTTGGTTATGGAACCGCTTGCCGAATCACCCTCGGTAATAAAAAGGGTGCTCTCAAGTGCCCGTTGTTCGTTACTGTTGTAATGGATACGGCAATCGCGCAGCTTTCGGTTGTGTAAGCTTGCCTTTTTGGCCCGCTCACGGGCAATCTTTTTGATACTCGATATGGCCTTGCGTTCCTTTTCGGATTCAACAATTTTTTGCAGTAGTATTTGGGCTGTCTCACTGTTACGGTGAAGGTAGTTATCAAGTTTTTCCTTTATGAAATCGGTGATAAACTGCTTCACTGAGGGGCCATTGGGACCCATGTCCTTGCTCCCAAGCTTAGTTTTGGTTTGAGATTCAAATACAGGGTCCTCTACCTTAATGCTGACGGCTGCTATAATGGAGGTACGAATGTCGGACGGATCGAAGTCTTTTTTGTAAAATTCCCTGACGGTTTTTACGTATGCCTCACGGAATGAGGTAAGATGTGATCCACCCTGAATGGTATGCTGACCATTGACAAAGGTATAGTAGTCTTCGCCATAACCGTTTCCATGAGTAATGGCCACCTCGATATCATCGCCTTTCAAATGAATAATTGGGTAGAGTGGCTCGGTGGTGATGTTCTCGTTCAGCAGGTCGAGCAAACCGTTCCTGGATATAAACTCCTTTCCGTTGTAGCTAATGGTCAGATTGGTATTCAGGTAGGTGTAGTTACGAATCATTGTTTCAATGTACTCATCCTGAAATGTGTATTGTCCGAACACCGTTTCGTCGGGGGTAAACTGGACAAAGGTACCGTTAGCCTCACCATTGGCAGGGTATTGCTTATCGTTTAACAGGATGCCACCGGTAAATTCTGTTTCCCGAATCAGGCCATCGCGAATACTTTTAATGATAAACTGCACGGAAAGGGCATTAACAGCCTTGATGCCTACACCATTCAGACCAACGGATTTTTTGAACACCCTGGAGTCGTACTTAGCCCCTGTATTCATTTTTGATGCCACATCGATAAGTTTCCCCTGAGGTATTCCACGACCATAGTCACGAACGGAAACGGTTTTATCGTTTAGCTGGATATCGATACGCTTACCGCTACCCATCATGAACTCATCGATGGAGTTGTCAACAACCTCTTTGAGCAAAACGTAAATGCCATCGTCGGGTTGGGAGCCATCGCCCAACTTCCCGATATACATACCCGGACGCTTGCGGATATGCTCCTGCCACTCCAATGTTTTGATGCTATCCTCAGAATATCCAACACTCATGACTAATACTCCAATTTGCTGCAAAAATAACCAAATTGAACTGGCGTAAACGAATTTTGGCAAAAGAAATATCAACAGATTGCGGAAACTTGTAAACCACAGGGTTGAAAATAGATTAACCCAACTTGAGCATTTTCCCCTAAAAAAAAAGCAAAAAAAGGTCATTTTTTATGGTTAAGAATGCCAAGCGAGGAAACAAATTTACCTCCCAAAAAGTACTTGCACTAATTAGTCCCTCAATATAGGATAATATAGCCCCAAGAAAAATAACTGGAGGTTATATAAGAGTTGTTCGTTGTTCGTAAAAATAGGTGATAGTTGATGGTTGATAGTTGATGG
>DFYV01000020.1 GCA_002383425.1 Bacteroidales bacterium UBA4073
CCATTAAGGTTTCGGCTATTTTAGAGATATTGAAAGATTTTAAAGTAAACTATTTCGAAAAAGGAATATTCCCCAACCTTTCCGATACCTTTACCCGCAACCTGTTCAACACCTTTACCTGCTATATCGACCATGAGAGGTACTTCCCCCGCAAGCTTGAGCTTAAAACCGACCAACGGGGATCGTTTGTGGAAACCGTGAAGCTGAATAGCGGCGGACAGGTATCGTTCTCCACAACCAAACCGGGCATAACCCGAGGAAATCATTTTCATACCCGCAAAGCCGAACGTTTTGCAGTGATTAAGGGAAAGGCTACCATTGAGCTACGGCAAATTGGTACCACTAAAAAGCTTACCTTTGCGCTCGATGGCGACTCGAACCCATCGGTGGTGGATATGCCAATTTGGTTTACCCACAATATTAAAAATGTTGGAACCGATGACCTTTACACCATATTCTGGATTAGTGAGCATTTTGATGCCAACGATCCGGATACTTTTTTTGAGACAGTTTAAAAGATATTTCACAGAGTATCACGACTTGTACCGATATATCGGGAGAGTAAAACACTGTGTTACACTGTGGACCCATTGTGAAACTCTGTGCAGCTAAAATTATGAAAAAGCTAAAAGTACTAACCGTTGTAGGAACCCGCCCCGAAATTATTCGCCTGTCTCGGGTAATGGCCAAACTCGACGAAAGCCCAGCCGTTGAACACATCACCGTTCACACCGGACAGAACTACGATTACGAGTTGAACCAGATCTTTTATGAGGATATGGGTATCCGTAAGCCCGATTACTTTTTAGGGGCTGCCGGTGCTACCGCCACCGAAACCATTGGGCAGATACTCATCAAAATTGATCCTCTGCTGGAAGAGTTGAAACCCGATGCCCTATTAGTTCTGGGCGATACCAACAGCTGCCTATGCGCTATCCCTGCCAAGAAAAGGCACATCCCTATTTTCCACATGGAGGCCGGAAACCGGTGCTTCGACCAGCGCGTACCCGAAGAAACCAACCGTAAGATTGTTGACCACATTGCCGATATCAACCTAACCTACAGCGATATAGCCCGTGAGTACCTGCTACGTGAAGGGTTACCAGCCGATAGGATTATTAAGACGGGCTCGCCCATGTTTGAGGTGCTAAACCACTACATGCCACGCATTCAACAGTCGGAAATACTAAGCCGGTTAAACCTGAAAAAAGGGGAGTACTTTGTGGTGTCGGCTCACCGCGAGGAAAACATTAACTCCGACAGGAACTTTGGCAACCTGTTTGAGGCACTTAACCTGATTGCCGTAACATATAGCTACCCTATAATTGTAAGCACCCATCCACGCACCCGCAAGATGATTGATGCCAAAGGGGTAAAGGTCAACCCATTAGTTAACTTCCTTAAGCCTCTCGGCTTTACCGATTACATCGCACTGCAGCTAAACGCCTACGCTGTGCTATCGGACAGCGGAACCATATCGGAGGAGTCAAGTATATTGAACTTCAAGGCATTGAACATCCGCGAGGCGCATGAACGCCCCGAAGCCATGGAGGAAGCCTCGGTAATGATGGTTGGTTTGATGCCCGAACGAATACTACAAGGGCTTGCTCAGCTTGAGCAACAAAAAATCGGCCCCGAGCGCAACTTCCGCCTGGTGGCCGATTACTCCATACCTAACGTTTCCGATAAGATGGTTAGGATTATCCTAAGCTATACCGATTATGTGAAACGGGTGGTATGGCAGGAAGGGGATTAGGGTTTGGGAGATAGTAAATTAAGTTGGTTAAATGTTAACAAAGAGGCTGGGGTTTGGTATATAGTGAGAGAAGTTCGTTAAAAGTTCAGAACTCTTTACCCATGCTTGTAAATCAATATTTTACATGATTTTCATAGCAAGTTAAATTGACGTAATTTTCTTATGAGTAATAAAAATTTAAACGCAGAGAACCACAGAGAAAATAAATCGCAGAGGACCGCAGAGAAATAAAAATGACAGAAAAAAGATGTGATGTTGGGTTAATCATGATAAATCGTTACAAGTCATGATAATTTGTTAATGTTATAATTATCCTCTAATCATCATATCAACTAATGTGCTAATTATCACATCTGCTCTCTTTTAAATACCGACTCTGCGCTCTCTGCGAAAAACTNNAACTCTGCGTAACTCTGCGTTTAATTCTTCTAAAAATTTTGATTTTGTATGAACTAAATTTTATATAAAATTGCGACATTTAAATTTGCTATTAAGTCAGGAGTTCTGAAATTCAAAATTCAAAACTCCGGAACATGTCCGATTGTAGCCAATTCAAAATTCTTGTTTTACTAACAAACATCAACCATCAACTATTTTTCCCGAACAACGAGCAACGAACAACGATCAACCATCGATACTACATAAAATTTTAATAAAAAAATAACCACTTAGATACTAAGGTCACAGAGGTTCACGAAGTGTTTCTTAGTACTATAAGTGGTTAATGAATCGTTATTTTGTTATTTTTTCGCCGAGTTACACCATGTTAACACAGAGTTACGCAATGGGCTTCTTTCCCGATAAATCGGAACAAATTGTGATGCTATATTGCCTAAAATGCTGATAACACAGAGGCAACAGGTAAACTCAAATCTGTGAAAATCCACTCAACCGGCGTTATCTGTTGTCAATATCTCAGTATAAATCTCAGAATAGTTCCAGGGGATCTATCTTAAGAAATTCTTTCCAGGAAAGCCCTTTATTATCTATTAAATAAATTTTTTGAGGATTAAACTTTTGCTTGAAAGCATCCAATCCATTGGTGTTTTTTGATACCGTGCTCTTAACCTCAATGGCAACTAACTTATTCTGCATCTCCAAAATAAAATCAACCTCATTGTTCCTTTCCCTCCAGTAGTAAATTGAAAAATCACTCTTTACGGATTGGTTAACAAGGTACGATCCTAAACATGACTCCACCACTCTGCCCCAATTTGAAGGAATTAAAACCTCATCAGCCCTACTGCTCCCCATTTGAGCACTTAACAGGGCATTGTTGAAAACCTGAAATTTTGGACTACTGGAGCGCTTGCGTAACTCGCCCGCTGTAAACTTTTCAATTCCACACAACAATCCCGCTGTTTCGAGAAGATTAAGATAGTGCGACAATGTTGTTGTATTACCGGCATCCTGTAGTTGGCCTAAAACTTTTGTGAATGATAAAATCTGTCCTGAGTATAAACATCCCAACTCAAAAAGATTTTTCAACAGCGCTGGTTTGTCTATTCGGGTAAGCATTAACACATCCTTGGAAATGCTGGTTTCTATAAGCGAATCCTTTACATATTTTTTCCAACGTGGTTCGTCGTCAATAAGCTCTGCACTACCCGGATAACCACCAAACCATGCATACGTTTCTTCATCCCAGCCAAAGGCTTTATGCATTTCGGAAAACGACCAATGTGTAAGGTAAATCGTTTCGAATCGCCCCATTAACGACTCTGTCAATCCTTTCTGAAGCAACAAACTAGAGGAGCCAAGCAAAATAACCTTTAAGGGAATATTATTCCTCGAATCCTCGTCCCAAAGCTTTTTTACAGTCTCGCTCCAGTTGGATATTTTTTGTATCTCGTCGATAATAAGTAGATACTCGTTCAAAGATTGACTCTTAATTTTAATACGAACGGCATCCCACACCTGCTCTAACCAGGTTACATTGGTTGCTGGGACAGCATCGGCCGATAGAAAAGAGGAGGGTAATGCAAGTTGATTGTACAGCTGAACTACCATAGTAGTTTTACCAACGTGTCGTGGACCCATTACCACCTGAATAAACCGCCTTGGCTCTTCGATACGTTTTTTAAGTACCTGTAGTTCTGAACGTTCAATCATTTATTACAATTTACTCAATATAATGAGTAATAATACTCAAAATTTTTGACAGCTTGTTTTGTGTGATACAAATTTTTCTATTCTAATTTTGGCTGATATCGCCTGCACTTGATGGGCATTGCGAGGCATCTGTTTTAATCTGTGAAAGCCCGCCCAATCTGCGTTATTAGGTACCATATTAAATTCAGAACTCCTACCTCAACAGCA
>DFYV01000084.1 GCA_002383425.1 Bacteroidales bacterium UBA4073
ATGATTTAAAGGAATCACCCTATAACCTCTTCGATTCAGGCTATCTTCTCCTTTTCGACCTAAAGTATAAATTAAAATATTAGCTTTTGGATAATTTATTTTCAATGTGTTAAACTGTTCAATAGAAAATTTTATTACATTACTATTAAAAGCACCACACATGCTATTATTCGATGAAATTACTAGCAGAGCAATATTTTTAATTTGATTTCTTTCAACAACATATTCACTACTCAATGAACCAACAAATTTAATTGATAATTGTAAAATATTGTTTATTTGGTCATTAAATGGTCTAAAACGTAATACACTGGTTTGTGCCTTCTTAAATTTTGCGGCCGAAACCATTTTCATGGCACTAGTAATCTTTTTGGTAGAAGCTACTGATGCTATTCTGGTTCTTATTTCTTTTAAATTGGCCATTACAAAATGTATTTATTAGTCACCTCCGAAAAGTCTCTTTCATTGAATGCAAACCAAAAATACGCACGATTGAGAGATAGCACGATAGCACGATGGCACGAGTTTACAATGAAATGTCCCGTNNTAGAAAATTTGCATTACGTAATTCAAATATTCCTGTTAGGTACGTTACAAATTTCATCGCTGTAATTATTATTTCGTCCCTGACGGGACGGATTTTCTGAGTTTGTTGCATCTCATGCATTTTTTAATTCATCGCTTTTCATAATTCTTGCCTTCGTGCTTTTGTTCTTTCGTCCCTTTGTGCCTTCGTGCCTTCGTGCTTTCGTTCTTTCGTACCTTCGTGCTTTTCGGAGCATGCTCATTTATATTCCTTGTAATTCTTAGCAACTTCCCCGGCAAGATTAGTCAATGCATCGGCAATTTCGTCGTTAAACTCACCCCTGGATATTTGCTCTAACGCTGGCTTAAGCAATAGCTGGCACCGTTCAATAAAATCCTTTTCAAAATCGGGTACTTTGTTTAATGGGATTTCTTTGAGAAGCCCGTTGGTTCCACAGAATATTATTGCTACCTGCAGCTCTACTGGTAAAGGCTGGTATTGCCCTTGTTTGAGTATCTCAACGTTTTTAGCTCCTTTATCCAGTACGGCAAGGGTTGTCGCATCCAGATCGGCCCCAAATTTTGCAAAAGCTTCCAACTCCCGGTACTGAGCCTGGTCGAGTTTCAAGGTTCCGGCAACCTTTCGCATCGATTTTATTTGGGCATTACCGCCCACCCGGGAAACAGAAATGCCAACATTAATGGCAGGGCGAATGCCGTTGTTGAACAGATTTGATTCAAGGAATATTTGTCCGTCGGTAATTGAAATTACGTTGGTGGGAATATACGCCGCGACGTCTCCCGCCTGAGTTTCAATAATGGGTAGCGCTGTTAACGTGCCACCCCCCCTCACCAAGTGTTTTAGGGCATCGGGCAGGTCGTTCATGGTTGAAGCAATCTCATCGGATTCAATAATTTTTGCGGCACGTTCAAGCAAGCGGGAATGCAAGTAGAAAACATCACCTGGGTAGGCTTCGCGACCGGGTGGGCGGCGAAGAAGAAGCGAAACCTCCCTATACGAAACTGCCTGTTTGGATAGGTCGTCGTAAACAACAAGCGCATGACGGCCGGTGTCCCTAAAATACTCACCAATGCTTGCTCCTGCAAAAGGGGCATAAAACTGCATGGCAGCTGGGTCGGATGCTGTAGCTACTACAATAATGGTGTATTCCATTGCCCCATGCTCCTCGAGGGTTTTGGCAATGCTTGCAACGGTCGAACCCTTTTGACCTATGGCAACGTAAATACAGTAAACCGGATCGCCTTTTAAATAATTATTCTTTTGGTTGATAATGGTATCGATGGCTATTGCAGTTTTCCCTGTTTGGCGGTCACCAATAATCAGCTCACGTTGACCCCTACCAATTGGAATCATTGAATCAATGGCCTTTATGCCAGTTTGCAAGGGCTCACTAACAGGTTGCCTGTAAATTACGCCGGGCGCTTTACGTTCAAGGGGAAGAATAATTGTTTTTCCTGCAATTGGACCCTTGCCATCGATTGGCTCACCAAGGGTATTAATCACTCGCCCAAGTAAGCCATCGCCAACTGGAATCGATGCTATTTCGCCAAGCTGTTTTACCCTATCACCCTCCCTGACCAGTTCTGTAGGCCCCAATAGAACAATACCCACATTATCCTGTTCAAGGTTTAGGGCAATACCCTTAACGCCTGACTCAAACTCAACCAATTCGTTTGACTTAACGTTATTAAGCCCAAATACCCGGGCAATACCATCGCTTACCTGCAAAACAAAGCCAGTTTCCACAAATTGGGCTTTGGTATCAATTCCGGCAAGCTCATCCTTAATGAGTTGGGTTATTTCGGAAGGTTTAATTCCTGCCATAGTTTACTTATTATCAATTTTTTTCTCAAGCAAGCCTTTTTTCAATGAGTTAAGCTGACCTTTAACACTTAAATCAAAAACTTTACCATTAACAATTAGGGTATAGCCACCAATTAGCTCGGGTTTAACCTTAACTTCTACTTCACAAGGGAACCCAAATTTACTAGCGATTCGGGTTCTTATTTCATCCAATGCTTTTGCGCTTAACTCTTCAGCAACCAAAAATTCAACATCCAGAAAATTTTTACTGTTAAGGTAATGGTTTCGAAAAATCAAAAGGCATTGAAGTAATGATTCGGCCCTATTTTTTTTGATAATCAGGGTGATGAAGTTTTTCAGTGGTTTAGGTAATGGTTTTTCAATTACCCTTTCAAGTAATAAAATCTTTTCGTTACATGTTATGGTTTTATCGGCAATAAATTCACGCAGCTTAACCTGAGTTGAAAGTGTTTTAGCTAAAAGTTGAACAAAAGGGTAAACATTTTCAAGTTCGCGCTGCTCATGACAGAACTCAAAAAATCCTTTAGCGTAACGTGTGGCTATTACCCCTGAGTTCATTTTTTAGTTTTTGGGGATTTCGTCAAGTAAACGTTCAATGTACTCCTGCTGTTGCACCTTGTCCTTAAGCTGTGAACGTAGAATTTTTTCAGAGATGTTAATGGTTAACTCTGCAACAGTAGCATATAGCTCTTTTTTTGCTGTTTCCTTTTCTAAGAAAATTTGCTCACGAGCTTTATCAAGCATCTTTTGGGTTTCAAGCCGAGCATTTTCTTTTGCCTCGGCAAGCAATTTTTCACGCAAAACTTTAGTTTCAGCAATTTCGCGTTCCCTTTCCTGTCGGGCTTTTTCGGCCATTAGCTTGCTCTCTTCATGTAACTTTTCAATTTCGGAACGGGCTTCTTCGGCCATTCTCATGGAACGTGCTATGCTTTCTTCCCTGTTCTTAAGGGCTTGTAAAATTGGTTTCCATGCAAACTTTTTTAGTATAAAAAGTAGCACCCCAAACGATAGCAAAGCCCAAAACAACAGGCCGTAATCGGGTGTAACAAGACCCATAGTTTACTGTGTTTAAACAAAAAGTGCTACTATACAAAGAATTAGGGCAAAAAATGCAACACCCTCTATCAGCGCTGCCGATACAATCATGTTGGTTCGGATATCGCCGGAGGCTTCGGGTTGCCGGGCAATTGATTTTAATGCAGTGCTGCCAATGCGGCTAATTCCAATGCCTGCGCCCAAAACAATAATTGCTGCACCCAAAGCAATTGCAGCTTTTGCTATTGAAGCGCCATCAATTGATTGTAAAAGAATTAGTAATGTACTCATAGCTTGTTATTTTAAGTTATTAATGATGTTCTTCGGTTGCCATTCCAATGTATAAAGCCGTTAGTAATGTAAAAACATACGCTTGAATTAGCGCAACAAGCAATTCAAGAAGTGTCATGAATACCAGAAAACCCAATGATACTGGAGCTACTGCAAAACCAAGCCATGTAATCATGGCCGAAAAGATGAAAATTAAACTTAGCAAAACAGTAGCCACCATATGCCCGGCCAGTATGTTTGCAAACAAACGGACCATCAGTACAAATGGCTTTATGAAAATACCCATGAATTCAACAAAAGGCATGATAGGTAAGGGTAATTTAAGGAATATAGGAATGCCTGGAGGGCTAACTATATGCTTCCAGTAATCCTTATTGGCATGGCGATTAATGGTAAAAAATGCAAATATGGCCAGAGCCATGGTTACCGAAATATTACCGGTTACATTAGCTCCACCCGGAAATATGGGGATAAGACCTAACATATTTGAAAACCATATAAAAAAGAAAAGTGTTAAAAGGAAAGGCATGAAGTGTGAATACCTTTTCTCCCCAATAGATGGAATAGCTATCTCATCTTTAATGAAATTGATAAAGGGTTCAAAAACATTTTGTAAACCTCTTGGGGGAGAATTTGGCGCCCTTCGATACCGGTTAGCCATACTTATAAAAATTGCCGACATTAAAATGGCGGTTATTATTATGGAAAATGCATTCTTTGTTATTGAAAAGTTGATAGGTACGGGAAATTTTTCGTCTATCTGACCCATACTGTTCAACTCCACAATCTTGCCCTTATACTTCCCTTCGGTTTCTAACTTAAAACTTTTGTAAATTCCTACCTGGTTGTGAAACTTATTGGACAAAAATACATGCAAACCGCTATTTTTACTATAGAGAATTACAGGTAAAGGGATACTAACATGGTGATGGTTAAAAGTAAGGATATGCCACTCGTAAGCATCTCCTACATGTTCAAAAATAAAATCGGCAGTGTTGAAAGGCTTACTATCGCTTTTTTTATGCTCCTCGTTTGCCTGCACGTCTGTTTTTCCAGCTGCAAGTAGCATGAAAGTGATCAAAATCGATAGCCTAACTCTTGCTTTCACCAGTATTCCTGTCTTTAACAATATAGTAAGTAAAATGAATTAGTAAAACTAAATACGATATCAAATATACGAAGACCATGAAAACTTTGTTATTAAAGCCTGCTAAAAAGATGAAAACAACAGCCAATANNCAACGATTTGGATGTTATGGTATAGAATGATATTAGGTTCAGAAGTGCTGGGAATAAAGGGATTAACCTTACATACATAAACTCTGAAATAAACCAAAGGGCTATATGCAAGGCTAATACAAGCAGTAACAGGGTCAGACTAAAACTCCCTTTAACACTCATGTGATTTTAATCCTGTTGAAAAGAAGATTCTTTATGTTCCATACCCATCATATTGCAGTATCCGGTAAACTTACATCCCGGTTCAATAGCCAATTTACCTACAGTGACATCCCCATTAATACGTGCAGTTGATTTAAGCGACAGCAGCTCATCAACGGTTATTTTCCCTTCAACAACGCCAGAGATATCGGAATTTCGACAAAGGAGTTCACCTTTAATTTTACCGGTTTCTCCAACCACAACTTTGCCCTTTACATTAAGGTTGCCAATAAGCGTTCCATCAATTCGCAGATCGCCAGTACTCTTGATATCACCGTTTATTTCAGTGCCTAAACCAACAAGGTTAATGTTGTTAGCATTAAATTCAGGTTCGTTTATTTTTGCCATAGGTCAATAAGTTTTAAAATTTAGAGTTACAAATATAAAAATTCCATTTAAGAGTCACCTCCGAAAAGACACTTTCATTTCATGCAAACCAAAAATACGCAAGATTGAGAGATAGCACAATGGCACGATGGCACGATGGCACGATGGTACGATGGCACGATGGTACGATAGCACGATAGCACGATGGTGTGATGGCACGATGGCACGATGGTGTGATGGCACGAGTTNNAAATTTGCATTACGTAATTCAAATATTGCCGTTAGGTACGTTACAAATTTCATCGCTGTAATTATTATTTCGTCCTTGACAGGACGAATTTCCTGTGTTTTTTGCCTCCTATGAGTCAAGTCTAAAAAGTTTATAGGCAAAAGGAACATAAGGCGTTAGGCGTTAAACGCAAGGTAAATCAATAAATACTTGAATATATGCACTTAGAATTTCTGGCGTTTTTACAAGAACCATCATTTCTAATGAAATTTGGCTTTTTATACTGAACTCAACTATTATTTATTTCTCATTAAAACCATAAACCTCCCCCTCATGCCTTCGTGCTTTCGTGCTTTCTTGCCTTCGTCCCTTCGCCCCTTCGTGCTTTCGTCCCTTCGTGCCTTCGTGCCTTCGTGCCTTCGTGCCTTCTTGCCTTCTTGCTTTCGTTATTTTATGAGCATACCCATTTAAAGTTCTTGCTTATTGTCATCTTCTAAAATTTCATTTTTCCAATACTCATCGGTTTCGTCAACATCTTCGGAACTTTCCTGCATCCAGCTCCATACCTGGGATGGAGGACCTTGTTTACGGTAAACTACTGCCAGTATAACACCAGCAATACCACCAAATAAATGGTACTCCCACGATATTTGAGGGAAAATAGGGAATATGCCCCATACCATTCCACCATATACGAAAACCACTAAAAGCGATATAGCCATTAGATTGATATTTTTACGAAAAATTCCGCTAAAAAATATAAACGAGGCAATGGCATAGATCAAACCACTACAACCAATATGGTAATTTGTACGCGCTCCAACCCATACCATTAGCCCGCTTATAATCCAGCTGCCTAAAAGTATCTTATACCACAAGTCTCTATAAAAATATACTAAACCAGTAGTTAAGATAAATAACGATATACTATTATTAATTAGATGATTAAAATCAGAATGGATAAGCGGTGCAGTAAAAATACCGATTAATCCAGAAAAGCTCCTGGGCAAAAGGCCATAGCGATATAGAGAAACGCCATCGATTATCTCAATAAGTTTGACAATCCAAATTGCGAGAATAAACAATGAAGCAACCTCGATGCTTACTTTAAACCTTACTTTTTCTATATTAATTATTGACTCACTCATCACTGCAACTATCAGTAAACTCCTATTTAAAAAGGTTATGGTTATACCGAATTTGGTAAATACTGTTAATGTATTCTATGACATTTTCCATGGCGTTTTGGGTAAGAAAAATGAGTTACCGGTTATGGGTCTTTCGCTATTGAGGGTAAAAATATTAAAAATTATCGCTTCTCCCAAAAGGGAATTGCCTAATGGCATTTTTTCCAGTTACGACATGCCCAATTTAAAACAGGAAACACATTTTAAGGGCAAAAACCCCTGACAGGGTTTAAAACCCCGTCATGTGATTTGCGATATATTTACTTTTCGTTAAAAAAAGTAATGTTACCCAAACATTAAAAAATAGGAATATAACAATCAGTTAATGATTTAAATTAAGGGTTATATATGCAATTTGGGTTAAAATATCAGCTTTGGTAGGTTAATAGTGCTAAAAGTCTTATCGAATCAAGGAATAATCATTAACGTGCAAAACAGTACATTTATGACCTGAATCCTGCAATAGTTGAATCGTTACTTTAATTAACTTGCGCATATTGCTGCTATTGTATCTACTAAAGAATTTCCGAAAAAGTATATGAGTTTAAGATTGGCTGGTGGCTATATTCTTATTCCCCAAATCAAAACATCATCAATCTGTTCGCTTCGGTTCATCCATTCAAGAAAGGTTCGTTCAAGCTGCGAGCATCTTGAAATACTATCCATTTCTGCAGTCATTTTAATAAGTTGTTCCTTAAAACGTGAACGCATAAATTTTTTATGGTTTTCACCACCCTGCTGGTCAAAATATCCATCAGATGATAAATACAGCCAATCACCAGCCATTAGCTTCACCGAATTCACTGTAAAGTTTTTGCTATTTTGCGAACTCTGAAGTCTGGTACCAAGGGTTACAAAATTTGGCTTTAGCTCCTGTACCTCACCGTTTCGTTGAAGGAAAAGTGGTATCAAGGCACTGGTGTACTCAAGAGTATAGGTTTCTTTGTCGAACACGCACATGGCAATATCCATGCTATCCTTCAAAATCGTTTCGTTTTTCGATTTACTCAAACGGTTAACCAGCTGCTCATCGATAAAAGAAAGAATATCGTCGGTTTTATACAGCATATACTGATTTACGGCTTGGTTGATAAGGCCGATTCCGATAATGCTCATGAATGCGCCCGGAACACCATGGCCGGTACAGTCGGCAAGGGCAAAGAAAACCTTATTACCCCGTGGTAGCATCCAGTAAAAATCACCGCTAACAATATCCTTTGGCCTACTAAATATGAATGTATCGGAAAAGTGTTGTTTAATACTACCTAGGGAAGGCTGTATGGAGTCTTGAATTCTTTCGGCATACCTTATACTATCAGTAATTTTCTGGATATAGGTCTCAATAATGCTATAAGCTTCTTCCAAATTTTTATTTTTTTGCACAATGAAATCTTTGTTTTTTTCAATCTCAACTGTCTTGGCTTCAATTTCCTGATTTTTTTCTTCGAGTAACATATTCTTTAGCTCTATCTCCTCAATTTGTTTTGCAAGTTGCTCGGCGGTTTTCCGTTTATTCTTCAGGGCAAAGTAAATTATAAAAAGCATAACACCGCTTAGTAGCAATCCTAATAGTAGAATATAGGTTTGATTTTTTTGCCTGATGATTGCGCGCTGTTTAAGTTCATGCTGCTGAAGTAAAAGTTTAATCTCGTTTTCCTTTTTTTCGGTTTCGTAAAGAGTTTGTATGGTTGCAATGTGCCTGCTGTTTTTTTCGTTTAAAACGCTATCCTTATAACTTGCTGATAGTTTATAGTATTCAAGAGCCCTACTGTATTCCTGTATTTTTTGATAGTAATCGGATAAAACCTCGTAGGCCTGCTGAAAATGGGTAAGACTTTTTATTTCCGTTGCAATTTTCAAACAGCTGTGAATATTATCCAGAGCACTTTTATGATAATTCAAGCGTAACTGGGCTTTTGCAAGATTAATGTAACTGTCGGCAATAAATTTTTTATCACCAAGTGTTTTGTCAATCTCTAAACTTTTAATAAAATAGTCATAGGCCTTTTGAGTATTACCAAGGAACAGCTCAATTTTTCCAAGAGCATTAAAATTAATTGCTATTCCTTTAAGACTGTTTATTTGGTAGTTTAAATCGAGCGATTTTGAATAGTACTCCTTAGCTTTAGGGTAGTTTCCTTTAAATTCGTAAACTTCGCCAATATTATTGTAATTCATTGCCTGACCAAGTAGGTTATTCATCTGCTTAGACATGTATAGCGCCCTCTGAAAGTAATCTAAAGCCTCATTGTAGCGGCCATTTAAGGAAAAGATATTCCCAAGACTATTGCAGGCAACGGAAATGTTGAAGGAATCTTTGATTTCTTCGGCAAGTTTTAGAGCTTTCATGTGGTATTCCGAAGCATAAGCATGATTATCGAGCCGTCGGTAAACCACACCTAAATTGTTAAGCGATTTTACTTGCTGGTGCTTATCGTCAAGCTCTTTAGCTAAATTTAAAGCATCATTATGAAACCTAATGGCATTCGTGTAGTTCGACAGGTTACGGTAAAGGACCCCAAGTGATGTGTAAACCTCAATTTTTATGTAATTGCTCTTACTTGACTCTGCCAAACGTTTAGCTTCAAGTAAATAATTTTCGGCTAAAATCGGATTTCGCTCCTCAACCTCGTAAGCCCTTGCAATATTTTGCAATAAGAGCACGCGTGTGCTATCGTTCGATTCCTGGTAGAGCTTAAGTAACAAAGAATCAATATGTTGAGATTGAGCAAATGGTAGCAAGCACAAAAAGGAGAATACCGTAAGTAATGTTGCCTTTATCAACTTCATGACAAAAAATTTTCTATCATTGGGAAAGTTAACATATTTTCGCGAAATATAATAACCACCAGCAAAACAATAACAAATATATGACATTACTGGTAAAAATATACCATCATTCTCTTAAGCTTCTTCTGGCCTTAATCATCTTAACATTTATTCTGTTGATTGGCGGGGCAACCATTCTCATTTTTAATCAGGAAAAGATTATAAAGGCATTAACGGATGAAATCAACAAATACCCTGATCTATCAATTAAATACAATCGGGTGTCAGTTAATACGTTGAAAAGTTTTCCACGTTTTTCCTACAATTTTAAAAATCTAACATTAGCCATTACCCTTAACACACACACCGATACAATTTTAAAAACCGATGAGTTTCAGGCAACAATATCGCCCTTTAAGCTGCTTACAGGCAGGGTATCCATTACAAATTTTTACTTAAGTAATGCAAGGATAGCATGGAAAACCAGCTATTCAAAAGAGCTTTGGGATGGATCTCCCTCAGATTCTTCCGATGGCATTAATATACTTATATCGGGTTTTACTCTGAAGGATTTCGACATTTTAGTTCAGGATAGTACCAATAGAAACGTTCTAAATTTAACCGGTAATAACATTCGATTTAAGTTTAGTACTCACAATAACAACATATCTTTATCAGTCAAAAGCGACGTTGATAGAATGGTTGTCGGGGAAAAATTGAATATTTCGAATCCGGTAAAGCTCGGCTTTGACCTGGAGCAAAGCAATAACAAAATACTCATTTACAATATTGAAACATCTTCTAAAACACTGATTTTAAAAGGTTCAGGAATTTATGACCAGAAAAGCGAATCATTAGCTTTAAGGCTTGGCTCAAACCATTTTGAGATTCACGACCTAAAACAATTCCCCAACCTCAACCTTACCGAAGAATTTTTTGGTAATGTGGGATGCGAAGCATACTTCAAGTCAACTTCAGGATTTAAAAGTATTGATACCCTGCTAATCAAATGTATAAGCCCTAAAATTAAATGGGTATCAAAAAACGATGAAACTGTATTTACAAACCTGGAAGGGTACATACTATTGACTAACAACCTGTTAAATCATTTTAGCTACATTAATAAGGTAACTATTGAAAAAAATAGTACTAAACTTAACCTGAGCGCAAAAATAAAGGGATACGAAAATTTTGTAATACTGGTAAAGGGGGATATAATCAGCAGTTTAAACATCGAAAATCCATCAGTAGGTATTGATGTTAACGGACCATTTAAAATATTACTAAGCTACATTCCCAAAACCAATAGAATTAATCCGTTACTCATTGGATCCGATTTAATATTTGCCAACAGTCAAAAATCTTTTACCAGCAATATTTCAACCAAAGGTTATATTACTATCAACAAAAATCTTGATATAGAAGGATATATTAAAATTGATTCTTCCGATATAAATTTTAAAGTTGATCAGGCAAATATTATAGATGCTTTCATGAAAAATAGCTATTACCCGACCGTTGACCTTTCCGGTGAATATGTAAACTATAACGACATTGCTAAAATACTTTCAAATAGTGCAGTTAACGGAACACCTAAAAATCTTAATATTTCAAAAACACTATATAACCTGAACTTTAATAGGGCAAAATACAACCGCTTAAGGTTAAGCAAGCTGAAAGGAAATGGCACCATGAAGGGCGATACCATCGACGTTAGTTACTTTACAGCCGACTGTTTTGATGGTAATATTTCGGGAAAGTTTAAGTCGTTCAACAATTTTTTTCAATCAAGCCTATGGATTAACAGCATTTCGATTGAAAAAATATTAAAGGTTTACGATAATTGGGGTCAAAAAATAATTACAAGCGAAAACCTTTCGGGTAAATTCAAGGGAGTAGTAGATATTGAATTTTTAAAAAATGCTAAAGGCGATGTAAATTTGAATTCGCTAAAGCTCAACTCAAACATCCAGATAGTTAATGGTAAGCTAAAGGGGATGGATAAAATCAAAGGGCTCTCAAGGTGGCTTAACCTTGACCAGGTAAAGGTTATTGATTTTGATACGTTGAGAAACGAAATAAGCATATCAAATGGAAAAATATCAATCCCAAACATGGATGTAAAATCGAATGTTATCCTGATGAACATTACAGGTGAACACACATTCGAAAACAGGTACGAATACCTGATTCGCATCAATATTAGCAATTGGGTTAAAAAGAAATTTATCGGGTCAAATAAAATTGACATTCAACCATCTACCGATGGTTCATTAAACTTATACCTTAAACTTTATGGAAATAATGACAATTACAAGGTTGATTTGATAAACAAAACAAGGTTTAATTCTAAAATGTTTAACACTACTGAGGCCGATACCTTTTCAATTGAAACACCCACGCATAAACAGGCCGATGAAAAGTTAAAAAGCGAAACAAGTGGTAGTTACAGAATAGAATGGGACGAACAAATTGATTCAATAAAAGACGAAGAACAATGAAAATACTAAGCCCAAGAAATAAGTTTCTTCTGATACTAATAATAGCTGCCATTACGGTATCATTTATTACCATATACTTTACCAGCAGCTTTGTGAAAGAACTTAAGATAGAAGAACGCCAGCAAATTGACCTTTGGGCTAATGCCGTAAAATACATTTCAAGCGAATCGGATTCGTGTCAGGACTTTTCGTTGATTTTCGAAATTGTTCAGAACAACAGGTCGGTTCCAGTTATACTTACCGATGAAACAGGAAATGTTATAGGGTATAGAAATATACACATACCCGATATTTCAGATTCAATATATATTGCAAAAATTCTTGACCAAATGAAGGCGGGGCATGAACCAATTGTTATTGACCTACCCGATGGAACCAAAAATTATGTTTACTACTTTGATAGTACTACTTTAAATAAGTTAAACTATTATCCATATATACAACTTATTATAATTGCATTTTTTATAGCAATATCGTTTTACTCATACGGCCAGGCACGAAAATCGGAACAAAATCAGATATGGTTAGGGCTGACCAAGGAAACAGCGCATCAGCTTGGAACTCCAACATCATCATTGATGGCCTGCTCATCGTTGCTTTCCGAAAAATACCCATCGGATAAAGTGGTTATTGAACTTGAAAAAGATGTTAAAAGAATTGAAACCATAACAAACCGATTTTCAAATATCGGTTCTCAACCTAAACTTGAAAAAATAAATGTTAACCAGCTAATTCTCAATTCCATCGATTACCAGAAAAAAAGAAGCCCAAAAACGGTTAGGTTCCACTTTGATCATGCAGGTGGCATACTGTTTGCCAAAGGGAACGAAGTGCTGCTTAGCTGGGTTATTGAAAATTTGCTAAAAAATGCAATAGATTCAATGCAAGGAAAGGGAAGCATAGCGATATTCATTGGAATGGAAAAAGAAAATGTTTACATTGATATTCAGGATAAAGGGAGAGGTATTGAAAAGAGTAAGTTCAAAGAAATTTTTCATGCTGGCTATACTACCAAAGAGCGAGGCTGGGGTCTTGGGTTAAGCCTGGCTAAACGAATAGTTGAGCAGTATCACAACGGTAAAATATTTGTTTTAAAATCAGAAATTGGCAAAGGCACTACCTTTAGAATTATCCTGAAAAGTACTCAGGGCACCGGATCGTAACCATGACCACCCCACGGATGGCAACGTGAAATTCGCCTTACCGATAACCACAATCCCATAAAAAATCCATGCTTTTTTAATGCCTCAACGCTATATACCGAACATGTTGGTGTAAACCTGCAGCTATTGGGTAGATATGGCGATAAAAATATTTGATACAGCTTAATTACCAAAATGGGTAAATAGGCTAATAGTCTGGTAATTAACTTCCAAATATTCCGGATAAACTTTAGTGGCGTCATCTTATTTAAGGTCGGTAATCAGTTTAACAATTGCAGTTTCCAATTGTTTGAAAGGAACAACCTCATTTGTAACATAGATAAATGCCAGGTAAATAGTTTTACCCGTTTGTTTGTAATTATCAAGTAAATGCTGGTTAACCCTAAAAGCCTCTTTAGTACGACGCTTAGCCAGATTACGTTGGTAAGCTTTTCTGAGGTAACGTTTGGGAATTATAAAAATTACTTTGAAGTGAGTATATTCGTCCGTTTCGACTGGTGAGCTATCTCTTACCTGATAAATAAGTTTAATGGGATAGTGAAACCTTGTTAACCCTGAATTCAATAATGAGTTAACATCGTATTCCAAATGAATGATATTTTTCTTTCTGAGCAGTAACTGCATATAAAAAAGGGGTTCAACCCCTTAACTATTTTTTCTTAGCTTGTTCTTTTAAAAAATGATCTAAGGCCTGTGTCATACTTTTAAAGGTTTCGGTTGGTGCCTTTACATCGAGGCGTAATCCGGCATCCTTAACCGCCTTGGCAGTAGTATCACCAAAAGCACCTATAGCTAAATTGTTTTGATGAAAATCGGGAAAACTATCGAAAAGTGACTTTACACCATTGGGACTATAAAAAACAATCATATCGTAGGGGAATGGGTTTAGGTCCGAAAGATCGCTACTAACGGTTTTGTAAAAAATGCCCTTGGTATAGTTTACCTTAGCCTTGGTAAGCGTTTTAGGTATTTCAGGTTTATGGGGATTCGAAAGGGGTAAAAGGAATTTCTCATCCTTGTGTTTAAGAATGATTTCCATCAAATCCTTAAAAGTGTTATTGCCATAGAATATCTTACGTTTGCGGTAAACAATGTATTTCTGAAGGTAAAAAGCAATAGATTCCGTTATGCAGAAATACTTCATGGTTTCAGGAACCGGAATTCGTAGTTCCTCACAAATCCTAAAAAAATGATCTATACCAGTCTTACTGGTGAAAATAACAGCAGAATGCTCCTGAATATTAATTTTTTGTTGTCTAAATTCCTTAGGCGTCACCCCCTCTACATGGATAAAAGGGCGGAAATCAAGTTGAACCCCATACTTTTCCGACAGCTCATTATACGGTGATTTTTCACTCTGGGGGTCTGGCTGCGAAATTATTATCTTTCTGATTTTCAAGGCCCTATATTTTAAAAAAGTACAAAAATTCTAACTAATTCTAAAATAATAAGTTACACCTAAAATAGCAGGCATTTCAAGGGCACAAAGGTACAAAATGAAATACAATATTGAAACCCTTTGCTTCATAAAAATGCGAACTATAAGAAAATATCGATATAGCAACGCAACTACAATCAGCGATACCGCTACAAACATAAATATGCTTTTTAAAGGCATTACTGTATAATTTATAATGATTGATAGCGGGGCCAAAAAAAACATAAGAATTTTAATGATAAACACGTTGTGAAACTGTAACGATTTAATTAGATTTGTCTTATAGGTTGATAATTCAATTGCTTTATGAAGTAACCATATCCAAATCCGGTATAATAAAATAGCTAAAACCGGGACCAAAAGTAAAAGCAACGGGGGAAGATTATTTTCAATAAAATAGCGGTAAAGTACAATAAATATCAACATTGAAGAAAATATTGAAAGCAAATCGAGAAGGCGCGATAATTTTACAAAGGGAATACTAAAATCATTAATGGTTTTTTCCGCTATGAAATCGTAAAAAAGTGATTGTATAATAACCTTCAGGTATTTAAGGTAACCCACCAGTATAAGGGAAATGATTAATAATGAAACCATTTCAGTAAGGAACAATGCCGACGAGTAAAATTTATTTTGGCCAACTGGTTTAGGGGTTATAGTAATGCTGGTGTCATAGGTAATTGTACTAAATACAACATTGTTTGTATCGGAAGCATTTTCATATTGATAATCAATGAAGTAACTTTTAGTTGAATCAACCTTTTGGGTAAGCTCTACAAAATTGTTATATAAGTTGTTACTATTCTGGTTCGATTGAAAGGCAGCCATAAACACAGAAATTTTTTGCAAAATTACCTATAATTTTTCAAAGAAGGATACAATAGCACTTGCCGTTTTTGTTCCCACAACCTGTGCAAGTTCTTCATGGGTGGCACTTTTAATATTTTTTATTGATTTAAAATGCGTGTAAAGTTTTACAACGCTTTTCTTCCCAACCCCTGGAATTGATTCGAGAATTGATACATCGGTATTTTTCTCTCGTTTTCGTCTATGAAAGGTAATCCCAAATCGGTGTGCCTCATCGCGAATTTGTTGTATGAGTTTTAGCGACATTGAACGTTTATCTAAATAGATAGGCGTTGAATCGCCAGGTCGGTATATTTCCTCCAGTCGTTTAGCTATTCCAATGACAGGTATATGTTGGATATTAAGTTCCTTTAGAACCTGATATGCCGCACCAAGCTGTCCCTTGCCTCCATCAATTACAATCAGATTGGGTAATGCTTTGCCTTCATCAATTAATCGTTTATACCTACGTTTTACAACCTCGCGCATCGATTCAAAATCGTCGGGTCCAACAACAGTTTTAATGTTAAAATGCCTGTACTCGCCTTTGGCGGGTTTACCATTCTTAAAAACAACGCAGGCAGAAACGGGATTTGTTCCCTGTAGGTTAGAATTATCGAAGCACTCTATTATACCGGGAATTTCAGGTAATTGTAAATCATTTTTTAACTGTTCAAGATATTTAAGCATACGGTTCTGAGGATTAGCACGTTCATCATTCATAATTAATTCTTTTATATAGGCTTCCGCATTACGTAAGCTCAATTTTAGAAGTTTTAGCTTTTCTCCATGATTGGGTATGGAATATTTTACCCCGGGTATTTGAAATCCAGGTTTTAAATTTACCATAAAACTTTCCGACTTTATTTTCAGTCGCTCCATAATCTCGTAAATGGCCTGCGAAAACACGTCCTCGAGGGTATCATCGATGTTATTTTTGATTTGCAGGTTATAGGATTGGATAACCACGCCGCCATTGACTTTTAAGTAATTAATCACAGTAAAACCTTCGCTTTCAAGAATAGTAAATATATCGGCAGAG
>DFYV01000041.1 GCA_002383425.1 Bacteroidales bacterium UBA4073
TCCTTAACATCACTAACCTGCACATTGGCAGTAATTGGTTGTTTTAGGGTAGATGTTGTGAACTCCTTTTCCCAATCCTGTTCACACCCCGCCATGGTAAGTACAATACTTACCAGAAATAATGAGGGTATGAATCGATATAACCTTTTTAACATTTTCATATTTTCCTGTTTTAAAAGTTAAACTACTTCTTGGTAAGTACTGTACCAGCTTTAAAAATATTATACCAACCTAAGGATGAAGTTCCTGCAGCATCGGAGTACACTTCTGAACCGAATTCATCCTGAATTGTCATTGACTGCTTATCGGCAGCTATTGTAACAGTAATGTGACCGCCTTGTGGTATTTTAGTTGCGCCATCGGGTCCGTAATAACCCTCTAACCGTATTAATGGGTATGATGATGATGTAGCAATAACCTGCTTCACAGGGATTTGTATTTCGGACATTTCATCGTTAACAATACCGAATACATCCTCGCTAGTTCCATTGAGCACAAGGTTTTCAAACCACACCTTATGCACATCGGAGGCGTCCTTTTTAACAACAATATCCCATTGTGATGCTCCGCCAAAATAGCTATCACCATTAGCTGTATAGGCACCCAAAATTGGGGTGAGTGGATGGTCCAAATCGTTAATGGTTACCTTACAAGTATTTTGAGCACCAATGGTAACTGACGATTGAGTCAGAGTTATGGAGAAATCCAAATCGCCGGTATATAAACCCGGTTTATCAACTATTTCAATTTCAATATTGCGAACCCTGTGTTCAGCATCAAAACTAAGAGTTGCGTTAGGATCGACCAGCTTGTAGTTTGAATCTAAAACCGCCTTACCATCAGTAACAGTGTAACTAACAGTATCAGAAATACCGTTCAGTGATGCCAGGCTAACAGGTATAGTTACTATGCCTTCATCTTCATCAAAAGAAGCAGAAGTTACATCAAATTTAACGAAAGCATCGGCATCGTCAAACTTTGGCAATTCATTTTTATCACAAGCTGTAAAAAGAACTGCCAATATCGAAATAAAATAAAAAATCCTTTTCATATTTAGCCAAGTTTTAGTAGTAACCTTCATTTTGAACAAGATTAGGATTTGCATCAATCTCGCTGTTTGATATTGGTAGAGCCCATCTGTAATCGGGGAAAGGTATATTCTGGTTTTCCTTATTGGTTGCGGTATAGTCTATACGAACCATTGGTCGTTGTGTTCTTGCATAATCGAACCACAAATGGCCTTCAAATGCGAGCTCTTTACGCCGTTCAGTAAATATATCGTCCAAAGTAACACCGGTATAAGGGGTTTCACCACGGTTCACCACTACTGCATTAATATCATCAAGAGCGTTTCTACCTGCAACAGAAGCACCATTAGCAATGGCTTCGGCTCTATTCAGATACATCTCCGATAAGCGAATTACAATAACATTATTCAAATCGGGAGTTGCTTTTCCCTTACCTGGGTACTTGAGTGTCCAGTACAAGTTGGGAACATCGCTAACACCTCTAAATAGTTCACCGCGAACATCCTCAGGATCATAAAGGTTAACAAGATCATTGCTGGCTGCAACATCGGCATAACCATCGGGGCTTGTCATGTAGGCAGGCCCTTCCCAGTAGCCATCGTACGAATTAGCCTTATCGCCATAAATTTCAAATATTACTTCACCTGTTGATGGTACATCCTGGCCCCAAACATCCTTATACTCTTCTTTGGTCCAAAGCCTGAATTTACTATTGTTAATCACTTTAGTGGCGTAATCGGCAGCATTTTGCCATTCCCCCATGTACAGGTAAACCCTGCTAAGCAGTGCCTGTACTGCAGGTTTAGTAGCATAGGCATAAGGGTCTATTCCACCCAGTCGTTGATAATCGTCGCTCATTAATGAATCTGCTTCCAATAAATCGGTAACAATGTAATTGTAAACATCAACAACCTTGTCACGTGGTGGCTTACCAGCAGGATCGGTATGAAATACGTAAGGTACGCCGGGTAAATCGGGATCTGAGGTTTTGGCATAAGTATAAGGCTGTGCGTAAAGCCTAACTAAATCGAAATGGGAAAGAGCTCTAAGGAAAAGACACTCGGCTTTTAAATTATCAACCTGCTGTTGGGTTATACCGCCAACACCAGCTTTCCCTTCAAGATTGTCCATTACATTATTAGCTGCGGAAATAACGTAGTAAGCAAACCCCCATAAACCCGAAGTTGCACTGGCAGAATAGCTAAGCTCATAGGGTGTAGTATAACGGCCGGAGGTATATTGCGATTGAGTAGGCCGTTTTCCATTGCCCGAACGGAGTTCAGCATCAAGGACAAAACCTGGCCCATACCAAGTTGTGCTTGCAAGCGGGCCATACGCGCCTGCCACAGCTTTATTTAGGCCATCAAAAGTTGATAGCGTTATTTCAGTACTCTGAGAAAGTTTTGGTTCCTCAACCAAAAAGTCCTCACAACTTGCCAGTAGGAGTACTCCGAATAAACCGATTATTACTTTTTTCATAGTTTGCATCAATTTGAAAATTAAAATGAAATTTCGATTCCACCAACAATTGACTTGGTCATAGGATAAATGCCGAATCCCATACCTTCAACTCCTCTTTCAGGATCCCAAAAGTCAACATCATGGAATGTATATAGGTTATAACCGCTGAGGTAAACCCGTGCAGTGGATAGCTTTACTTTTTCAACCCAGGTCTTGGGTAAAGTGTATGAAAGGGTTATATCCTTTATACGCAGGAAATCGCCCTTTTGCAGGTAACGTGATGAGGATGCACTATACGAATTGGATGTATTACCGGCATAGGGTATAGGATTAACCCCTGTATCACCAACATTCTTCCAGTAATTCAACAGCGAAGCATTTTGGTTCATCGACATTTGATTACCATCGGACATCAAGTAACGGCTTTCAAAGATTCCCACATAGTTACCGCCCTTAAATTCGAAGAAGGCGCTTAACGATAGTCCTTTCCATGAAACCATGGTATTAAAACCACCAGTAAATTTTGGTTCAGGACTACCTTTGTAAACCCTGCGTGCCAAATTAAAATTACTGGTTAAGTTTCCATTGGCATCGTACCACAAAGCTTCACCATTTGTGGGGTTAACACCATAGTAATCATAAACGTAAAATTGGTAGAACGACTCATCAACAACATGTCTTAGACGGCTATCTAGACTACCATTAACGACAGCGGTTAAAAATTCTTCACCTCCTAAATCAAGAATTTTGGAACGGTTAAATGCAATGTTGAAACCTGCATTCCAAATAATATCATTACTTCTAATGATGTCGCCGTTTAGTTGAATTTCAAGTCCTTTATTTTCCAGTGAACCAATATTCATGAAGTTAGTAGAAAAGCCTGTGGTTTGGGGTACCTTTTTGTCCAAAAGCATATCCTCCGTTTTTCTCTGGTAAACATCTATGGAACCTGAGATTCTGTTCTTCAAGAAAGCAAAATCTAAACCGCCATTTATGGTTTTATTTGTTTCCCATGTTAAATCGGGGTTGCTTGGACGAGAAGGCAACATGCCATTAAAGCCATTGTAAACAGTACTTGCGTAAACCCCATAAGCTCGATAAGCAGGTATATTGTTATTACCATTAACACCGTAGCTAGCCCTAACTTTCAGTAAATCGATGAAATCGAAACCTTTCATAAACTCTTCGCTCGAAATATTCCACGATAGGCCAACTGACCAAAACGTACCCCAGGTATTATTTTGGCCAAAGAGTGAACTACCATCAGCACGTAATGAAGAGGATAGGAAGTATTTACCTTTAAAATTGTACTCCAGTATTCCAAAATAAGATAACAACGTTCTGGTTTCTAAATAGTAATCTGTTTCGTCAGAAGCAGGCGTACTTGTTGTGGGATATGGGATATTAGGGTCAACATCGGGTGAGTAAATGTACATGTAGTTGTAATCTCTTTTCATAGCTTCCTGCCCGGCAAGTACCTTTAAGAAGTGTGATTCATTAAAAGTATTGCTGTAAGTAATGGTATTTGAAGTGGTTAGCTGTACATACTGGTTTCTGGAAGTTTGCAAAGTACCTGTGGTCCATCCCCAACTTGACAATGGGCTCCAATACCTACGACCTTCACCAAATGTGGTTTCCAAGCCATTAGTGGTTTTAATGGAAAGGTTTTTAATGGGTTTCCATTCTAAGTAAATACTTGAAATGGTTCGGTACTGTTTTTCCCACTGATCATCATATTCAGCAGTAGCCCTTGGATTTGTGCGGCTATTCTCAGGAATATTGATATTATGAGTACCATCGGCATTGTACTTTGGGGTCCATGGTAAAATTGTCATGCCCGCAAAAATAGGGTTAGCGTAATACAAGGCCTGCATAGGTACATCGTTTGCATCGGTATAGGCTAAGTTAATATGAGCTCCGGTGGTTAAGGTCTTAGTCAACTTATAATCAGCATTGATACGGCCAGTTACTTTAGTATAATCAATCCCATAAAAAACACCCTGAGTTTTTTGATAAGCCAATGAATTGTAATAAGCCCCTTTGTTATTACCACCAGTTGCATTTACTTCAATTTCCTGGTTTAAACCGGGGCGAGTAAAATGAGCCATCCAGTTGGTTTGCGGTAAAGCAAGCAATGAATTGGGCCTGTAGTATGGGCCAGTTGGGTCATCGGGATCCAAACCAGCATTAACTATGGCAGTTCTTTGGTACTCCAGAAGTTGTTGCCCATTCATAACTTTGTAATCATTGTCATTTGCAAGGGCTGAAGCGCCATACTTAGCTCGAATGTTAAATTTCGCATCACCTTCTTTACCGCTTTTTGTAGTTACAAGTACTACTCCATTAGCAGCACGTGAACCATAAACGGATGCAGCTGCTGCATCTTTCAACACGGTTATTGACTCAATATCGCTGGGATTTATTAAAGCAATGGCATTACCTGTGTTGGTAAAAAATGATTGGTCACCGGTCATAACAGGAATTCCATCAACAACCCATAGAGGCTCATTACCCGCATTAATTGAAGAAATACCTCTAATTCGGATATTCATGTTGGCCCCGGGTTGCCCTGAAGAAGAAGTAACCTGAACACCAGCAAGTTTACCGGCAAGAATTTTATCTACAGAAGTAGTAGGTACATCAGTTAATGTTGTTCCCTTTACTTGCGTTACAGAACCAGTTTTTGCTTCTGCCTTAACAACTCCATACGCAACAACTATTACCTCCTCCATCTGAACAGCTTCGGGTTGCATTACCACGTCCACCACCGAACGGCCGGCAATGGCAACATCCTGGGTGGCATACCCCACAAAGCTAAAGGTGAGGGTTTGAGCATCGGCGGGTACGTTAAGCTCGTACTTACCATCCACGTTGGTGGTAATACCAATTGTAGTACCCTGTACAAAAACTGAAACACCCGGCATGGGCATTCCATCCTCGGAACTGGTAACCGTTCCGGTAATCCTTACCGTTTGCGCCTGAACCATCGTTATCCCGGCCAGTAGCAAACCTGCAAGAAAAACGCTTAGTTTTTTCATAGAACAAGTTTTAGGTTTACAATAATGGTTTGTTTACTATTTCCGCTGCTAATATAAATAACACTTTTTATAAATGCAAGCATTTTCAATATAATTTCTTAACATAAGAAATGTTAAAAACGAGGG
>DFYV01000107.1 GCA_002383425.1 Bacteroidales bacterium UBA4073
CAAAGAAAAAACTCTGCGACCTTTGCGATCCCTTTGCGACCTTTGCGGTAAAAAAATAAAATATGAAAATTAATAACTTGTATAAATTTAAAAAGATGAATTTAAAAGGTAGAAGGAAGAAAGAAGATAGTTTTGGAAGGAATTGATGAATGTTGTTTAATGAATGAGTTCAGTCAAAAAGGTGATTGCCTTGGTATGAAACCAACATTCGTGCAATCGTAGCAAAAAATATTGATTTTTATTTCCAGGATGTGTTCTAGGCGGTTAAAAAAATATATATGGCAGTTCTCATTTTTGGAGCAGTAGAGACGTAGCATTGCTGCGTCTCTACTGCTATGATTTATTTTTTTGTCTCAGCCAAGTACCCCTTAGGATCTACCGGAATGCCTTTAATTCGGATTTCGTAATGAAGATGTGGCCCTGAAGTACGGCCTGTGCTGCCTGTGTATCCAATTACATCACCTTTTTTTACTGCGTATCCCTTACTTACTATGATTTTATCGAGATGTGCGTAAACCGAACTAATACCATCATTGTGTTTAATTATTACGTAGTTTCCGTAAGTTTTATTATACTGAGCCAAAACAACCATTCCATCAGATGCTGCATAAACATCGGCACCCCGACCTGAACCAAAATCGACTCCGTTATGCTTAATGGGACGCCCTAAGGTTGGGTGTATCCTGATTCCGAAAGGGGATGTTATTTTGGCCAAATTTTTGGGTAGAGGGGTGAGCACTGGAATACCGTCGGGTGAGTTTACATCAGACTTAAAAGTTGTAGTCGGGGGTTCAGCTGCTTTGCCTTCATTCCTTTCATCTTCGATAATTTCTTCATTTTGTTGTTTGGCTGCATTCAATTTCGCTGCTTCAACGTTTGGAACTTCTTTAATTCTTTCAGGAATTTGGTAACCCAGGGTTTTGGCAATGCTATTCTCGTAATCAATCATCTCTTGTACCGTTTGTGCCTTTTCTGGCTCCCCTGTTTTAACAAAATCGCTTTTTAATCCTATCATTTGGTTATAGTAATTCAGGTAATCCTGTTCCATTTTTTGGAGTTCTGCCTCGCGCCTTTGTTTAAAGTTCTGGAAGTCATATTCACGCTGCTTTTTATATTTTTCAAAATCGTTTTCAAACTTTTTTTTGTCTTCCTCTTGCGCCATTGCTGATAGGCTGATTAAGATGGCAAGGCTGGCTATTATTCTAAAACGATTCATACAATAAATTTTGATATTTTCCGTGTATCAATAACTTTGCCAAGTTAATTAAATAGGAGTTAAATAAAAAATAAGGAATTTCATGAAACCAACTCTTGTTATACTGGCAGCGGGAATGGGAAGTCGGTATGGTGGTTTAAAGCAGGTTGATGCCCTTGGTCCCAATGGTGAAACCATAATCGATTATTCGGTTTACGATGCTATTCGTGCCGGATTTGGGAAAGTGGTATTTGTTATCCGTAAGAGTATTGAAAAAGATTTTCTGGAAGTATTCGGGAATCGATTTAGTTCAACGATTGAGGTAGAAATTGCTTTTCAAGAGCTCGATATGCTTCCATCGGGAGTTAATGTGCCCGAAGGGCGTGAAAAACCTTGGGGAACAGCACATGCGGTATGGGTTGCCCGGCACTTAATCGACGAGCCCTTTGCGGTAATCAATGCGGACGATTTTTATGGGTTCGACACCTTCAGGGTTCTTGCCGAGGAGTTATCGAGACCAAACCTTAATAAAGGGAGTTATTTTATGGTTGGCTACAAGCTTGGAAATACACTATCGGAACAGGGCGCTGTTTCGAGGGGCATATGCACAACCGATAGTAATGGATTCCTTATAGATGTTGTTGAGCGCACACATATTGAACGTATCAACGGAGTGGTAAAGTATAAGGATGTGGATGGAAATTTTGTTGGGGTTGATGAAAACGTGCCCGTTTCCATGAATTTTTGGGGCTTTACACCCGACTTTTTGGGTTACACCGAGAATTTAATGTCCGATTTTTTTACTAATCAGATTGACAGTGCAAAATCAGAGTTTTACATTCCAACTGTTGTGAATAAAGCTATAAAAGATGGATTTGCCCACTGTAGGGTATTGAAGACACAGGCAGAGTGGTTCGGTGTAACCTATCCGGGCGATAGGCCAACGGTTGTAAAGCGACTTATGGAGCTGTCCGATAAAGGAGAATATCCAACGCCTTTATGGAGCAAAAAAAATATTTACTTGTGAAACTATTGATGTAGTTCAATTGCTTTTTGATATAAATGGAAAGTTATACTTTTGTTATTAACCTTAAACCAAAACCTAAAAAATATGTCGTTTGCAACAGTCGATTACATTGTTTTTGCAGTTTATGCCCTAGTTATTGTGGGCTTAGGCTTATGGGTTTCGTTTCGTAAGCGCGATTCGGAAACCAACTCAGGCGATTACTTTCTGGCAGGCAGAGCCCTGCCCTGGTGGGCAATTGGTGCATCGCTCATAGCTTCAAATATTTCTGCTGAGCAATTTATTGGCATGTCGGGCTCAGGTTATGCCATTGGACTGGGTATAGCCTCATACGAGTGGATGGCTGCGCTAACGTTAATTCTTGTTGCTGTTTTCTTTTTGCCAATTTTTTTGGAGAAGAAAATATTTACTATGCCTCAATTTCTGGAAACACGATATGATAAACGCGTTAAAACAGTCATGGCGGGATTTTGGCTACTGGTTTTTGTTTTCGTAAATCTCACCTCTATCATTTACCTTGGGGCATTGGCCATGCAACGCATTATGGGCATTAGTATGACCTACGCTATTATTGGGTTAGCTTTTTTTGCTGCACTTTATTCTATTTATGGTGGTTTAAAAGCGGTGGCATGGACCGATGTTGTTCAGGTGGTTTTCCTGATAGGTGGAGGTTTAGTTACAACCTATTTTGCCCTTGATTACTTAAGTGATGGAAATGGCTTTATTGCTGGTTTTAAAACATTGCTTCAAAAAGCACCCGAAAAGTTCGATATGATTCTGGAAAAAGGTAAGCTAATGATCCCCGATGGAAGGGGAGGGCTAAAAGATGCCTATAACGATTTGCCCGGTATTAGCGTTTTAATTGGCGGAATGTGGGTTGCAAATCTTTACTATTGGGGTTGTAACCAGTACATAATCCAGCGTGCTTTGGCAGCTAAGAACATTAAGGAAGCTCAAAACGGCTTAGTTTTTGCTGCGTACCTTAAGCTATTACTTCCGTTAATAGTTGTAATACCCGGAATTGTGGCCTTTGCCTTACATGCCGATATAGCCAAGTCCGACGAAGCCTACCCCTGGTTACTGCACAATTTTGTCCCTACTGGCGTTAAGGGTTTGGCTTTTGCCGCTCTGGTTGCTGCAATCGTAAGCTCATTGGCTTCAATGATGAACAGCGTGGCAACCATTTTTACCATGGATATTTACAAAGAATTTATCAATAAATCAGCCTCTGAGCATCGTTTAGTCAGCGTGGGGCGCCTGGCTAGTTTTACTGCTTTGCTGATTGCGGTATTCATTGCCCCTCAACTTTCGAATCTTGACCAGGCGTTTCAGTATATTCAGGAATTTACCGGTTTTATTAGCCCTGGGGCTTTGGCCATCTTCTTGGCAGGCTTTTTCTACAAGAAAGCTACTGCTAATGGTGCCTTAGCAGCGGCACTTGGTACTTTTGTCTTTTCCCTGCTATTCAAAGTATTTATGCCTAACCTTCCTTTTATGGATCGTATGGGTATTGTATTCCTTTTAAGCTTACTACTTATATGGATTTTTGCAAGAATTGAGGGTAATAAAATTCACGAAAAGGCAATTACCATTTCAAGCGGGATGTTTAAAACAAGTAAAGCCTTTTTTATTGGTTCAATTGGTGTTGTTGTTATTTTAATTATTTTTTATAGTCTTTGGTGGTAAGCATTGATTTAGATGATCAAAAAAAGGGTGCCTTCGGAATGGGCACCCTATTATTTTTATCGAAATGGATTTAATACTTAACCGCCGATGAAGTGCTGAAATACTTAACCTTGTTCCCCAGAATATCGCTCAGTAATACATCAGCAAGACGACTGGTTCCAAATCGCAAGAGACCGGGATATAGCCAATCTTGCCCTAGAACCTGCTCAACAATTGTGTAGAATAAAGTGGCATCGTGAGAGTTTGATACTCCACCGGCTGGCTTAATTCCAACTTTACGTCCGGTTTTATTGAAAAATTCGTTGATGGCACTACACATAACGTAAACCGCTTCGGGGGTTGCAGCAGGTTCAAGCTTCCCTGTTGAGGTTTTAATGAAATCGGCACCAGCCTCCATGGCCAGGAATGAGGCAAGTTTAATATCGTTCAATGATGGTAGAGCACCCGTTTCAAGAATTACTTTAACCCTGGCATTCTCAGCAACTTCTTTAATCTGCTGCAACTCGCTGAAAACAGTAAAGTAGTCGCCTTCGAGGAATGTCCCCACCGACATTACCACATCAAGTTCGTCAGCTCCATGCTCAAGAGCCATTTCGCATTCTGATAGTTTAATTTCCAGAAATGTTTGCGAGGCTGGGAATCCTGCTGCTACCGATGCAATTTTAACATTTGAAGCCTTTAAATTTTCCTTTACAGCTGCTACTATTGAGGGGTAAATACATATAGCGGCAACATTGGGCATACCGGGGAACTGATCGGGGAATTGACTTACCTTGTCGGCAAATAACTTCCCACGTTCATAGCCATCGCTTGTATTAAGGGTGGTGAGGTCAATCATACTAAAACATCTTTTTAGTACGTCGATATCTTCCTGGCGTGTTTTGGCAATACCCTTGAATTTGTTAATAGCCTTTTCAACTTCAGAGGCATCAACATCAATATTAAATTTATCGTCTAAAGAAAAGTCCATGGTATTTACTGTTTTATAATGGTTATACGGCAAATTTACAACAATTTGGGATTGCCTTGGTGCCGATAGCTATCGCGTTGGTTTTTTTTATCGATGCTTTGAAGCAGTGCGTTTGTTAAATTAACTCCGGTTTGATTGGCTAAGCAAATTAAAACAAATAGTATATCGGCCATTTCTGATGCCGGGTCGTGATCGGTTTCACCTTCTTTAAACGATTGTTCCCCGTATTTTCTGGCCATTATACGGGCAAGTTCTCCAACCTCTTCAACCAGCAAGGTCATATTGGTAAGCTCATTGAAGTATCGGACTCCCTTGCTTTTAATCCAATCATCAACTAATTTTTGGGCATCATCGAGTGTAAGCGGTGTCATATATCCTTGTTTTTTGAATCGATAATAATGGTAACCGGCCCTGAATTGGTAAGGCTCACATCCATTGTCGCTCCAAAAATTCCACGTTCAACCCTTTTGCCACTGGTTTCCTCCAGTAACTGTAAAAATTTTTCGTAGAGAGGTATAGCAGTGCTGGGAGGTGCAGCTTGAACATACGATGGCCTGTTACCTTTTTTTGTTTTTGCGTGCAGGGTAAACTGACTTATAACCAGTATTTGTCCGTTAACATCTTTCACGCTTAAGTTCATTACACCCTCAGTATCGTTAAAAATTCGCAGTCGGGTAATTTTACCAACCATCCATTCAATATCTTCGTTAGTGTCGGTATGTTCAAAGCCTGCAAGTATTAGCAATCCATTCCCAATTGAGCCAGTAATCTCATCCTTAACCGTTACACTTGCTTGTTTTACACGCTGAATAACAACTCTCATTGTAAATTCGCAATAATATGCTAAAGTACAAAAAATCACTCAGAAGTACGATTTGAAAAATA
The DNA here is from genome assembly GCA_002383425.1 of Bacteroidales bacterium UBA4073. GTDB lineage: Bacteria > Bacteroidota > Bacteroidia > Bacteroidales > Tenuifilaceae > Tenuifilum. Next base: position 5,761 of record DFYV01000107.1, read on the forward strand.
TGCTATAAGTAAACATTAAACTATGAGTAAACTCCGAAAACCAAAAAAGCACGAAAGCACGAAGGCACGAAGGCACGAAAGCACGAAGGCACGAAGGCACGAGGGCACGAAGGCACGAGGGCACGAAAGCACGAAAGCACGATGGCACGATGGCACGATGGCACGATGGCACGATGGCACGATGGCACGAAGGCACGAAAGCACGACAGAACGAAATGGGAGAAATAAGAACACATATCGGTGTTAATCACTATGTACACCAAATCCAGACCAGTGGAAATTCAGACCTCCTGACGTAATAGTAAATTAATATGTCGCAATTTTACATAAAAATTA
>DFYV01000108.1 GCA_002383425.1 Bacteroidales bacterium UBA4073
AAGTTAGAGTTGTTCGTTGCTCGTTGTTCGTAAAAATGGTTGATAGTTGATGGTTGATGGTTGATGGTTGTTCGTAAAACAGGGGTTATAAATCTGAAATCTAAAATTTCGAGTCTGAAATCCGAAACATGGGATTTTTCATGGTGTTAATAACTTACAATCAAACTTTATGATACCTTTAGGTGCAAAGAACCGAAATGTTTTATAGCTTATATTTTCATTGCAAATACAAATTTTTGGGGAACGATGTTAAAGAGCGCAATAGTAAAACACGAAAGGACAACTTGAAAAAATTAAAATTCTGAACTTCTACCCCATGCTTGATAATCAATATATTACAAAATTTTTATCGTAAGATAATTTGACTTAATTTCCTTCTGAATAATAAAAATTTAAACGCAGAGAACCACAGAGAAATAAAAATGACAGAAAAAAGATGTGATGATGGATTGATTCCGATAAATCGGGACAAGGCATGATAATTTGTTAATGTAATAATTATCTTCTAATCATCATATCAGCTAATATGCTAACTATCACATCTGCTTTCTTTTAAGTACCAACTCTGCGCTCTCTGCGAAAAACTCAGCGTAACTCAGCGTTTAATTCTTCTAAAAATTTTGCTTTTGTATGAGCTAACTTTTATATAAAATTGCGACATTTAAATTTGCTATTAAGTCAGTAGTTCTGTATTTCTGATAATAAAAAAGGGGAGATTACTCCCCTCCCTTAAAATAAAAATACAGAAAAATGAGTTACTTATACTCTTTTGGAGTTACCTCGCCCTTAATCACCATTAAGCCATTTATGGCCAGGGCTTGCATTTCATCCTCGCCGGGGTAAACTGCCACCGGCGCAATGAACCCAACCATTTCCTTGATGTAGTCAACTATATCGGGGTTATGTGCAATACCTCCGGTAAGAATGATGGCATCGACCTTACCCTTTAAAACAGTGGCCATGGCGCCGATAGCCTTACCGATATTGTAAGCCATGGCATCCTGAATCAATTTGGCTTTAGCATCGCCGGCACGGGCTTTAAGTTCTAATTCGTAAGCATTGTTAGTGCCAGCATGAGCAACTAATCCTCCCTCACCGGTAAGCATTTTTTTCACCTCTTCGTAGGTAACCTCACCGCTAAAGCAAAGTTTTGCCAGTTGACCAGCAGGAACGGTTCCTGCACGCTCAGGGGAAAATGGCCCATCGCCATCAAGTGCATTGTTTACATCGATCACCCTACCCCTGAGGTGAGCACCAACCGATATGCCACCACCAAGGTGAGCAATAACCAGGTTGAGCTCCTCATACTTTTTATCGATGCTTTTAGCATGCAAACGGGCAATAGCCTTTTGGTTTAAAGCATGGAATATTGAAACCCTTTTAAAGCGGGGATGTCCTGAAATACGAGCTACATCCTCCATTTCATCAACTACCACCGGGTCGGCAATGAACGCCCTTGCCGAAGGCAAAGAGCGGGCGATATCATCGGCAATAAGCGCACCAAGATTGCTGGCATGCTCGCCCATAATGCTATTCCGCAAATCGGCTTTCATTTGCTCATTAACCTCGTAAACACCCGATTCAATGGGTTTAAGTAAACCACCACGACCAACAACTGCCGATATCTTATTGACATCAATACCGGTCTGTTTTAACTCCTCAAGTATGATTTCCTTGCGAAAGCTAAACTGGTCAGTAATAGTTTTAAATTTTGCCAAATCGGCAGTTGAATGTTTGATGGTTTTCAGGAATATATTCTTGTTGTTTCGGAAAACAGCAATTTTAGTTGATGTTGAGCCCGGATTGATGGCCAGTATTTTAATTTCTTCCATGTTTAATTGAATGCTATAATGGTTTTAGAATAAAAAGCTATTTTGCTGCGTTTGCTGCCAGTGCAATGGAATACATCTTTGACTGAACGCTGTCGCCACGTGATGTCAGTACACAGGGGACTTTAGCTCCCACAACCATGGCGCCAAGTTCTCCCTTGGCAAGCTTGGTACAGGTTTTAAAGAATACATTACCCGATTCGATATTGGGGAATAGGATGCAATCGGCATCGCCAGCAACCTCACCCGAAACCTTTTTAATTTCAGCCGACTCCTTGTCGATGGCCAAATCTAAGGCGAGAGGCCCATCAACAATGGCACCCTTAATCTGACCACGGTCAGCCATTTTTGAGATGATGGCGGCATCAATGCAAGCTTGCATACCAATCGACATTTGTTCAGTAGCAGCGTTAAGGGCTACCTTGGGTTTTTCAATACCGAGTGAATGGGCGGTTTGTATGAGATAGTTGGTTATGGCAATCTTTTGATTCAAATCGGGTGCCGGAATGATGGCTACATCGCCCACAATCAAGAGTTTATGGTAGGTTGGCACTTGAACCACGGTTACATGGCTAAGAACTGCCTTTGGGGGCAGTAACCCATTTTCCTTATCGAGAATGACACGCATGTACTTATCGGTACTAACCAAACCCTTCATCAGTACATCGCCTTCACCCTTATTGATTAGCTCTACAGCTTTGCGGGCTGCTTTCATCTCGTCGGCTTCCTGAACAATACGGAACTTTGAAGGATCGATATTATGCTCACTACAAACCTTTTTGATGGTTGCCTCATCGCCAACCATGGTGGCTTCCACAATGCCCATATCAATAGCCATGCTCACGGCCTCAATGGTATGGTGGTCGTTGGCAAAAGCAGCAACCAAACGCTTGCGGGGTTTACTTCGGAGAATATCGAAAAGCTGATCAAGTTTTTCTACTTTCATGATTTAATCTTTTATGTGGTTAAAATTTACTTTTTTAGCTCTTTTACGATATTTGCGGTATCGATTGCAATTACGAGTTCTTCGTTGGTGGTAACAGCCATAACCTTAACTTTGGAATCGGGCTTAGTGAGAAGTTTATCCTTACCCCGAACCCCACGGTTTGCGTCAACATCAAAATCGATGCCCATAAAATCCAAAGCAGTTGAAACTTTCTCGCGCAAAACCGGGTCGTTTTCACCAATTCCACCGGTGAAAACAATTAGGTCAACACCGTCCATTGCAGCAGCGTAGGCACCCACATACTTTTTAACCCGGTAGTAGTACATGTCAAGGGCAAGTTGAGCACGCTCATTGCCTTGAGCAGCTGCATTTTCTAAATCCCTCATATCGGACGATAAGCCCGAAATACCCAATACACCGCTTTTCTTGTTAATTACATCGTTAACCTGATGTAAGCTAAAATTTTCCTTTTCGGCCAGGTAAAGTAAAATGCCGGCATCGATATCGCCGCTTCGGGTTCCCATTATAAGGCCTTCGACCGGTGTAAAACCCATGGATGTATCAATCGACTTGCCGTGCTTAATAGCAGCAATTGATGCCCCATTACCAAGGTGACAGGTAATTATTTTTTGTTTTTCAAAATCGACACCCAGTATGCGGCAAGCCTTTTGGGCGACAAACTTATGGCTTGTGCCATGAAATCCATACCTACGAATTTTGTACTTTTCGTAATACTCGTATGGAATAGCGTAGAGGTATGCATATCCGGGCATGGTTTGGTGGAACGATGTATCGAATACAGCCACCTGAGGTATGCCCGGGAGTAATTTTTCCATGGAAAGAATGCCCTTGAGATTAGCGGGATTATGAAGTGGTGCAAGTTCGATGCACTTCTCAATTTCACTCTTCGTAAAATCATCAATCAAGCTGCTTTTAGTAAAAAATTCACCACCATGAGCTACACGATGTCCAACAGCTACAATTTCATTAAGATTCTTAATAACGCCATGTTTTTCGTTAACAAGTGCTTCAAGAATAAGGTTTATACCCGTTGTGTGATCGGGAATGCCGGTAACCAGCTCATACCTATCCTTACCTTCGGGCTTGTGGGTAAGAATAGCATCGGTAAAACCAACACGTTCAACAATACCCTTAGCTAATAGCTGACCCTCATTGGTCATATTCAATAGCTGATACTTAATAGATGAACTTCCACAGTTCAGAACGAGAACAATCATTTCTTTACTATTTTGATAATCAATTAATTAGTTATTCTGTTAATCTTACGCAAAATTAGAAATAAATAGCATCACCTTCAAAGTATTTAAGGCTTTTTAAAGAATTAACCAATTGATTTTTAGTAAAACAATCGTTTAAAGTATATTTAATATGTTGATAATCATCTATATATACAAATTATGTTTTTCAACATTTAAGGTATTCACAAACAAGTGAAGCACACTTAAATAGATATTTCCCTTATTATCTTATGATAAGCCTGTATTAGGTAGAGAAAATGAAAACTGAAAAGAAATATCGATTAAGTTTGCACATATTTTAGGCAATATGGAAGATAAAATAAAATTACTCAAGAGTAATCTTAGCTGCGAAATAAAGTGGGACGAGTCAACACTAATTCAATACTCAACCGATGCATCGGCATACAGGGAGAAACCCATAGCTGTGGTATGGCCCGAAAGCGTTTCGGACATTAAATTGGTAGTAAACTTTGCAAAACATCACAAGATTCCCATAATTCCCCGGGCAGCAGGAACTTCGTTAGCCGGTCAGGTTGTGGGTAAAGGTATTGTGGTTGATATATCAAAGCACTTCCGTAAAATCATCAATCTTGATATTGAAAACAAACGGGTTACCGTTGAACCTGGGGTAATATTAGACGAGTTGAACCTATACCTTAAGCCTTTTGGGCTTTTCTTTGGTCCGGAGACATCCACGTCGAACCGTTGTACCCTATCGGGTATGGTAGGTAATAACAGTTGCGGATCGCACTCGTTGGTTTACGGTAGTACTCGCGATCATCTATACTCAGTTAAAATGATACTCGACGATGGTAATGAGTACCTTTTCGGAGAGGTAAGTGAGAAAGACTTGCATAAAAAGCTCGAACTACAGAACCGGGAGGGAGATATATACCGAATGATAGTTAATCTTGCTGGCAGCAATTACAACAGAAACCTTATAACCGAAAATTTTCCCAATCCCAGCATTAAACGCAGGAACACAGGATATGCACTTGATAGCCTGTTGGGAACGATAGCTGCTGGAGGAAAAAATCATCTAAATATTGCCAGAATCATTGCAGGAAGCGAGGGAACCCTGGGAATTATTACTGAAATAACCTTAAACCTTGTACCAGTTCCACCCAAAGAGAAAGCGGTAGTGGCGGTACATTTACACAATCGCACCGATGCTTTTAGAGCTAACCTTATTGCCCTACGACACAAGCCTTGTGCAGTTGAACTGATGGATAATATAATATTAGAATGTACAAAAGGTAATATTGAACAAAAAAAGAACCGTTTTTTTGTTAAAGGCGACCCGGGGGCAATCCTGATAGTCGAGTTTTTTGCTGATACCAGGGAGGAAATTGAAGCCTC
>DFYV01000043.1 GCA_002383425.1 Bacteroidales bacterium UBA4073
TTATACAATTCCTGGTATGTATTTTATCAAGTTGTCCTTCCGTGCTTTTTTCTTTCACCCCTTAACATCGTTCCTCAAAAAGTTGCATTTGCAATGAAAATGTAAGCTATAAAATGTCTCGGTGCTCTGCACCTTTATAGGGCTTTGTGGAATGATTTCATTCTACAAATGTTAAGGTGCGCTGCACCTGAATAGGTATCCTAAAGATGGATTGTAAACTCTTAACACCACAAAAAACAGATTTTAGATTCCAAATTCAAAATTACAAATTACGAATTACGAATTAAAGATTCCTTTTCCCGAACAACGAGCAACGAACAACGAACAACTCTTATATAACTTCCAGCTATTTTTCATGGGGCTATATTACCTGATAATGAGGGACTATCAACCGTAATCCATCAACTATAAATTGTAAGCTCTTAACACCTAAAAATACATTACCCTTAGTTTACTTAACTATGTTCTTTAAAATAAAAAGTTTAGTCCGATATATGTCCCGGATTCACCATCATCTATTGTAGTAGCCCTGCCATAGTCAACAGCAATTACAAAATTTTGGTTCATTACCACCCGTAAGCCAAGACCCCAACTTGTGTGCAATTTTTCGTTTTCGTTACTGAAGTAATCCAACTGGCTGTAACCGTTATCAACAGTACTGGGGATTTCCACATCAACCTTTTTTACAACCTGACCGCCATCGACAAAAGCGTTGAGGGAAAGGTAAAAATTCTGTTTAATTAAGTGAAAGCGGGCAAATTTCCATCGCAATTCAATATTGCCGTAGGCAATAGCATCGCCAACCACGCGGTTTCGGATAATACCACGTAGGCTTTTAGAACCACCAAGACCCTCATTGGTAGCACCTCGAAGGAATAGGGTAGTCATATTGGGTTGCAGGTAAAAAGGGCAAGTGCCAAACAGCGTGCCCTGGTATCCTACCCTGTAAACAAACGAAAGCCTTTCGGGCATTAAGGTAAAATACTGACGGTGTATAATGCTCAACTTTGCATGCTGGTATTTACTTTCAATCCCCAAGAATGATGGAGCATATGTGATAACCGCTTCAGTCCACATCCCTTTCATTGGATTTGGTTCATTATCGCGAGTATCGTAAACAGCACCAACCTTGAGGTAGGTAACAAAACCCCCATTTTTTTCATCGTTGTTAATCAATCCCCAATCAACATAGCGCTGGTAAAGACCACCTCCAGTGTATGGTAACCTATCGGCCTCATCCTTCCCACTGTTCAGCTTATCAACATCAACAGTATCAATTTTAAAATCGTACAAGCCAATTCCGGCAACCCATCCAAATTTTTTGTTTTTCAAATTTCCCTGAAAATCGGTAGTGAATCGAATTAGCTTTCTATCGTACTTATAGAAAGCACGGCTTCGGTAATCGGTGCTCTCATCATCAGCCCAACTTAAGTTGAAAACCGATTCATAGCCGTTAAAGCCGTAGAAGTCGTACATCTTATCGGTTAAATAGGAAAGATCAGCGGTAACCCGTAAGCCAGAAATTACATACTTGGAGTCGTAAAACAGTCGGTTTATGCCACTTCCTTTAGTAAATCGCGAAACCTCTGCATAAATATTGTGTTTATACCTTGGATATATTGTTCCGTCGCCATAATGGAACAGATTAACCAGGGCTCCATACTCAAAACCCAGGTCGGTGTCGTAGGCTACAACGGGTAGCCCACCAACATTCCAACCCGATTTCACTTTTTCAGTTTCTTTGTTATCGGCTGCTTGCTGGGCATACATTTCCGTCGCCAAATAAAAAAGTACTGTAAGCAAAAAGAATTTCTTCATATAATTGGTTTTAGGGTATAATCAAAGTTAAAGGATAAAGTTAGAGGTTAGGGGTTCAAAATTACGAATTACGAACTACGAACTACAAATTACGAACTACGAATTACGAATTACGAATTAAAGATTCCGAACAACGAATAAAACAAGTTAAAAGTTAAAAGACATAAAACTCATCAATCTAATCAACCGTGAAACGTGAATCGTGAACCGTTAACCTTGAACCTTGAACCTTGAACCTTGAACCATCAACCGTCAACCATCAACCATCAACCATCAACCACTTTTCCGAACAACGAACAACGTCTAACGCTTACTGCCTAAGAACTATTTAGACTGAACTCACTTATGTAACGTATGACTGTTTTTCAGTAGCCTCCACTACACTAAAATCCGCTTAATGGGATGAAAAGGGTAGGAAGTAACAGCAAAAATCCTACTATAATCAGTATTATCATTAAAGGCAAAAACCATCGGAACCACTTATTGTATGGGATTCGAGCTATGCTCAATACCCCAACCATAACTCCCGAAGTAGGCGTAATTAGGTTGGTAAAACCTCCACCTAACTGGTAAACCGTTACGGTAGTTTGACGGCTAATGCCAATCAAGTCGGAAAACTGCGACATTAATGGAATAGTAAGGGCAGCTTTAGCCGAACCCGATGCAATAATCAGGTTCAGCAGGTTGTAAAAAACATACATAATTGCCATGGATGTTACCTTTCCGTATCCCATCATGGCTTGGGCAGAGTAATTAAGAAGTGAATCGATAATTTTGCCCTGCTCCAGTACAACAACAATTCCGCTTGCCAACCCAACAACCAGAGCAGCAGACATGATATCCTTTGCCCCGGCAATAAACGACCGGGCAAGGTCGTTAGCGTTCTTACCAAATGCCACCCCTGCTGTTAATCCCATCACAAGAAATAATGTTGCAATTTCCATTATGTACCACCCATAGCCCATCACACCCACTACCAGAAAAACGATGGTGAAAAGAAGAATATTTACTATGAAAAGCTGTACCGAGTGCCTTAAAGCTAAAAACCCTACTACAATCCAAATTCCCGTTGCAATGGGAATAATTGGAATTGATATGGTGCTTTGCCCAATAGCCAAATGGCTAACGGGGAAGTAAAGAGAAAATACTATAAAAGCAGCTGCCAATCCGATATACGTTGCCCATGCACTTTTTCCGGATTTTGTCTTCGTCCCGTTTTCCTCGGTAGCGGCTTTGTGACGCCAGTACTCATCAACTTCATATACGGGCGATAGTTTTGGGTTCTTTTTGATTCTACGGGCATACCAGAGCACATAGCCAATTCCAATGGCATTGACTACCAGCCAAATTACAAATCGATACTCAATGCCCGAAAACAACTTAATGCCCGATAAACCCTGAGCAATACCAATGGTAAACGGGTTTAGCAGCGCACTGGCAAAGCCTAAACCTGCCCCCAGGAAACAAAGGCTAATTCCTACTATGGAATCGTACCCCATACTAATTGCCAGTGGAACAAAAATTACCACGAAAGCTATGGTTTCCTCGCTCATGCCAATGACTGCCCCAAAGAAGCTAAAACAAATCATTATCAGTGCTATAACCAGATTATCAACCCCAATTACCTTAAGTGGCTTAAAGCGTTCGATACGCTTAGTAAAATTCAGGAACGACAGGATGGCAACATCCAAAGCTTTGCTCTCGTTAAGTAACCAGAATGCCCCGCCAATCATAAGAATGTAAAAAATGATGTCGTAGGTTCGCTTCATACCTTGAAAAATAGATGTGAATATTTGCCAGGTTTGGGGTTGATTACTAACCTGATGGAATGAACCGGGCACAATTACTTCACGATCGATTCCGTTAACATTCTTAACCTCCCTTGCAAACTCACCGCCTGGTAGAAACCAGGTAAGAATGGCAGCAAATACAATTAGTGTGAATATAATTACATAGGTATGCGGGAATTCACGCTTTTTCTTTTCCTGTTCCATACCAAAAGCATTTTAATTTATACGACCTTTAGGGCATTACCCCCTAATGCAGGCAAAACTAATGTTTAACTTTTAATTGCCCAACAATCGATGGGAAATCGCTTGGACTTACTATTCCCACAAGTTGGCCATTAGGCTTTCCGTTATTTGTGACCAGTGCTGCTTGCAGGTATGCGCCATTCCTGACAGAGCTATCAAAATGACCTATTAACGAAACTATATCGGCATTCTCCGATACTATGCAGTAATCATCTTTATCGGTATAGCCCAAAAGCTGGTTAACTAAAGCATTATCGATATTTGCAGGGCTACTTACCAACCATCGTGCAATGGTTTTAGCTGTTATCAAGCCAACTACCTGTCCGTTTTCCACCACCGGACAGCGCATAAAACCCTTTTCGGCAAAGGTATTTAGCACTTCCTTTACTCTTGCACTGGACGATACCCTAAAGGGGTTTGGCTTCATAACCGTTTTTACCAGCGGTGGATTTTGAAGCAACTTGTTGATATGCACAACTTCCTGAACCACATCGTGATGTGGCTCGGCTATAATAAAGTTTTGCCTGCGGGTATGTACTATGGCATTTCTGAGCTGTGCAAACTCTTTCAAATCGGATGCGTAGTAGTTTACTACCTGGTTCAAACCACGCGCCTTTCGAAGTAATTCAGAAAAATTGGATGTATATTCATCGTTACATATTTCCTTCAGGCTACGTTCAATTTCGGTAAAAACCTCAAGAAAGATTTCCGAATTGTTTTTGTTTACTAATCGATCGTTTTGCATTTCTGTTCAATATATTCAATGATATTGGTATAGCTATCGGGGTTAAACCACGCTATTTCATTATCCCTGGACCACCAAGTCAGCTGTCGTTTGGCGTAGCGACGGGTATTTCGCTTAATGAGTTCCACAGCCTGTTCAAGGGTAAGTTCCCCGTTGAGGTACTGAAATACCTCCTTGTAGCCCACCGTATTTAAGGCGTTATAGTGTTTGAAGGGGACAAGCTGCTTTACCTCATCAATCAAACCTTGTTCAATCATACGGTCAACCCTTTTATTGATACGCTCGTAAAGGTCGTTGCGGTTACGGTTCAGCCCAATTTTTATTGGTATAAAAGGACGTTCCTTTTGGGGTGCAGTAAGAAAAGAGCTGTAAGTTTTACCCGTTTGCAGGCAAACCTCAACCGCCTTTAAAACCCTTTGCGAATTGTTTAAATCAACATGGTTATAGTACTGGGGATCAAGTAGTTTTAGTTGCTGCCTCAAGCTCTCAAGCCCTTCAGTTTTCAACTGCTGCTGCAACGATTTCCGCAACTCGGGGTCGGGCGTGGGAAAATCGTCAATACCTTTAAGTAAAGCGTCCATATAAAGCCCCGAACCTCCAACCAGTATGGCTATATTGTGGTTAACGTAGATTTTTTTGAGTATGGCTAAGGCATCGAGCTCAAACATGCCACAGCTATACCTTTCCGTTACCGATTTATGGCCAACAAGGTAATGCTTAACTTGCGATAGCTCATTTTCCGAAGGGGAAGCAGTACCAATTCGCATTTCACGATAAAACTGACGAGAATCGAACGAAACGATTGGTGAGCTGAAATGTTTGGCTACTTTAAGGCTTAGCTCCGATTTCCCCACGCCGGTTGGGCCTAAAAGAACAATAAGATATTTAGAGGAAACGGACATTTAAAGTTAGAAGTTAGAATTTAGAGTTAAAAAATTAGGAATTAAAAAGTTTTTTGTTCATTATTTTTAAGCTACTTACAAAAATTGCAGTGCATTCATCAGCCTTATTTAGTTTAGAATTACGAATTACGAATTACGAATTACGAGGTTTTTATTCATTAAACAATATTCATCTATTTCTTCTAAAAATACCAAATTCTAAACACTAAATCCTAAACAATTTCTAAATCCAAAACCACAAACAATTTAGAATTACGAATTAAAAATTTAGGAATATGAAAAAGGATAATGTTGTGAGGGATAATAGTTTTGCGTTTGCGGTTCTGATTGTGAATGTTTATAAATACCTACTGCAAAATTACGTAATTCGTAATTCGTAATTTGTAATTTCTCCCTTCTCCCTTCTAATTTCCTTTTTCCTTGAGCCGTTACCTTACTACTCCTCTTTATCCTCAAAACCCAAATTGCTGAACTCATCCTCATCGCTCAGCCCATCGAAAAGCTCATCGGTTTCGTTTGGTTCATCCTGCGTGATTTCGTTTTCAATAGTAAAATCCTCGGCAAACTGAATGGGAGCGTCGCCAACCGATGCCGTGCAAATAGGGTAAACCACATTGGGTTTGGGCTCCAGAATATCAATCAGCTCAATAAAAAGGGTACGGTCAGTGAAAATGTCGTAAACGTATAGTAAACGATCCCTGCGGATGCCCATTAGCTCACTAATTTTAACCCTATCCATAGGGATTGCTGCCAAAGGGGTATCATTTTGCATGTCAATAAGCGTAAGCTCCATCCCCTTATTCCAGCTCTCATCGGCCAGAAAGAACGAAGCCAGCTGGCCAGGGTCAAAACCAAGATTTTCCTGTATGGCCTTATGCAATGACAAAAACGTACTTTCAGCGTCCACCTCAAAATCACGAAGAAATAACTCATCGTCATCGGATAAGATTCTGAACTTGTAAATCATACATGGTATTTTATCAGTACAAAAATAGCATCAATAATGAACATTTCCACAATTTCATGTAAAAAACGCCTACCCTATGCTTCCGAGGAACTCAATGGTATCGATTCCATCGGAATAGTCGTTGAGCTTAGGCTGTTGCGTATCGCCAAAATTAACCCTTCGACCATGCCCTACATCAACCAATGAGGCCACGCATTGAATTTTTGAATCGTTTAAGTCGATGTAATCAATGGCCGATTTTATGCTGGAATACTCCTGGTAGTTCACCATGGCAACCGGTGCATCGATGTTCTCGTTAGGCACAATTAGGGTAAAACCAGTATCGAGATGTGGCAATTGATTCATTATGAGCAAGGTTCGGTTATACTCATAGCTATTAGCGTACCTATGATAGTTAACAAGATGTTGCCACTTTGCCATGTGTTCAATCAGGTTTGTGAAGTTGTAACCCTGAGGAACCAGTAATTTCGATACATTCCTGCACCCCAATCCGAAATAGGTAAAAATATCGTTGGACAGAAGAGCCAATTCATCGTTGGTTTCGTTCCCTGTTAGCAAGGCTATGCCATTCCTATGCCCTCGTATCAACGATGGGTAATTGCGAAAGTAAAAATCGAAATAACGCACTGAGCTATCGCTGCCGGTAGCAATAACCGCATCGAACCCTTTTAATATTCCCTCAGAAATCTGTATGAAAGGGTCAAAATTGGGTTCAATATCAACTAACATTTTAGCCACAGCGCTCATCACCCCACCATCCTTCGATGAAATCTTAATATTTATCGCGTGTCCTGTAATAAGGACGGAAAGAAAATCGTGAAATCCTACAAGGGGGATATTACCGGCCATAATCACCCCTACCCTTTTTGCCATGGCTGGATTAAAAAAACGCTCAGGGTATGCATGAACCCAATTTTCAAGTTCTCCTGTTTTTAGCCATGCACTAGCTATTGAATCCACAGCAAATACTACATTTTCGGGTGTAAACCATGGATTAACATGCTGGGCAGATAGGGCTGCCTGCCCCAGTTCGTAGCTGGGGTCGCGAACCGCAACTGGCAGTAACTGTCCGAGTTTACTAAACGCTTTAATCCTTTTCGCTAAATCCATGTCTAAAAGCAATTGAAATCACAAACCTATCGATTTTTTGTTTCAGTTTGTATGATTTAACTTTTTGTAAATGAAATAGTGCAAACTAAAGCTTAATTTTGAAGGAAATCAAAAGTAAAAGCATGAAACGGATTTTAACCCTATACGGTGAGATTTTTCGAATTTCAATGAATTCAATACTGGCAACTAAACTTCGTTCCATTCTTACCATACTTATCATATCATTAGGTATAATGGCATTAGTTGGTATATTAACAGCTATTGAATCGATTGAAGGGAGTCTTACCAGCTCATTTACGAGTATGGGAGCTAACGCCTTTACCATTCAAAGCCGTGGAATGAATGTTAACGTAGCTGGTAACAGGTATAGAAAGAAAAACTACGCCCACATATCGTTACAACAGGCTCGCAGTTTCAAAGAGGAATACCGTTTTCCGGCCGATGTTTCCATATCGGTATATGCTTCGGGTGCAAGCACAATAAAGTATATGTCGAAAAAAACCAACCCCAACATAGCTGTGCATGGTGTGGATGAAGAGTTTATGAAAGTTTCCGGATTAGAAATTGAGCGAGGGCGCAACTTTTCGCCAATCGATATTCAGGATAGCCGTCATGTAGCCATTATAGGTCATGAAGTAGCAAGCAAGCTATTCCTTAAAAACGAAAGTCCAATTGACAGGTTCATTACTGTGGGCAGTGGGAAATACCGGGTAATAGGGGTACTTGAGAATAAGGGTTCAGGGTTCGGTGGCGGGCCAAACCGTTCGGTTTACCTGCCATATACCAATGTTGCCGCATACTTTTCGCGCCCCAGAATGAACTACTCCATTACCGTTCAACCCCTCGACCCTAAACTGCTTGATGCAGCTGTAAGTGAAGCCGAAGGAGTTTTCCGGATTGTACGAAATCTCTCGGCAACCGATGAAAGCGACTTTAACATTGAAAAAAGTGATAACCTTGCCAAGCTGCTTATTGAAAATTTAAAGTATGTTTCAATAGCAGCTACGGTTATTGGCATTATTACACTGATAGGAGCTGCCGTTGGGCTCATGAATATCATGCTTGTAGCAGTTGCCGAACGTACCCGCGAAATTGGCACCCGTAAGGCCATTGGTGCAAAATCGTCGGAAATTAAGCAGCAGTTCCTTTTTGAAGCCATTCTCATTTGCCAGTTTGGTGGCATACTTGGCGTTATTCTTGGAATTCTTATGGGAAACATTGTCTCGATACTTACCAAAAATCCTTTCATTGTCCCTTGGGGATGGATACTTGGGGGCTTAGCTATTTCGTTCATCGTTGGTCTGGCATCAGGATACTTCCCGGCTGTTAAAGCCTCCAATCTCGATCCTATCGAAGCATTACGCTACGAGTAAAGAAACTAAAGATAAAGATTCAAAATTTCAGATTCCAGATTCCAGATTCCAAATTACGAATTACGAATTACGAATTACGAATTAAAGATTCCTTTTTCAGAACAACGAACAAC